>JANPLJ010000142.1:0-3397 GCA_031426475.1 Pirellulaceae bacterium
GCCTAAACCAAAGTTGCGCAACATGGACTGGCAAGCGTGGAAGGCTCTACCCCAGTACCTAGAAATTCGAGAGATCCGAGTACATGTCTCAGTGCCAGGTTTCCGAAGTAAAGAGATCATCGTCGTAACAACTATTCTTGATCCACAAGAAGCGAGTAAAGAAGACCTAGCCAAGCTCTATCGTTCACGCTGGAATCAAGAAGTTTTCCAGTCACAATGCGTCCTTTGCACACGGTATATATGGGCGATTATTTGCCCCCGGATTGACCTTGACTCTATCGGCATATTTTGCATGGTGTGATGAGTTCGACCGGCTTGATCTTATTCTGCCAGCTATGCTTGTAGTCACGTAGTTCTTGCATTCGTGTCAGCTCTGAGTCGTTGGCGAAAATAGCCCAGTGACCTCCGGTCTCTTCTACTTTGCGAGCTGATACCCAACCAACCTTGCGCCAGCGATGCATCGATGAGACCGGCATCTTCAAATGCATGGCTAGGTCAGGTAACCACCATTCATTCTCTCGAAGTTGATTTTGATCTCGTCGAGATTTAGGTTGGACGCCGCATCGTTCACGCTTTCGACGCATGAGTTGGCAGATCATTCCAGGCTTGAACTTCTTTGTTCTCTTTACTGGGCGAAACCCCTCTGAGTTCAAAGCGTCCGCGATCTGCGCCAATGTAAGGCCTTCCCGTTTAAGGTTTTCGACACGAGCAACTAACTCGCCGTAGTTGCTAACCTGGTCGTAGGATTGTATTGGTCGCCGGTGTGCAATATGACTAATAAAGCCACCGGTGAAACGGATTTCGACGTCCACTTGCTCGCTTTCCTCTTGGACAGTCACTATTACGCGATCAAGTAAGATACGCGCGATGGCTTGGCGATCCTCTGGCCGGGTTGTTGTTGCATGCCATAACGCTGCAATATTGGTGGACAATCCCTCGATTCTCTGTCTCTCGTCTGCTGTAAGCTCAGTTGGTTGGATCTGAATATACCGACGATACTCCAACTTTAACTGCTCCTGTTCGCGGAGCTTCTCTTCCCAGCGACGCTCCAGTTCTCTTGCAACCAACCTGTTTTCTGGATCAACCACCGCATATTGGCGATGAGCCAAGTTTGATTCGTAGTCAACCCGTGCAAGCCGATGTTTCCAATGCTGCTCGGCCTCAGCACGGCTCTTGGCGATATCGCTTGCTGCGGCAAGACTCAGTTCAATTGAAGTCGGTTGAAGAGCTTCCAATAGCAGGCGGCCAACTTGTTGATCGAGGTCCGTTCCCGACAGGCTCTGACAACAAGACTCACCATAATCCAGCACGCCTCGCTGGCACGAGTAACGAAGTCGATTGCAACTGTAGCCGATGATCATGCTGCGACCACAGCGTCCGCATTGGACGAGCCCTGCGAGCAAGCTCGCGCCTCTTCTGGGTGAAGACAGAAAGACGCCTTTACTGCCGTTTTCATCAAGTTTTCGCTGGTTAGATTCGAACTGATCCCATGTGATGTACGCGTCGAAGCGATCCTGAATTAGAACACGACAATCACGATAGTGCTTCAAGGTTTTTCCAGTCGCAGGTCGACCAGGGATCTTCTTTTTGGGATCGATCTCTCGATGCCCCCAGCGGTAAGCACCGGCATAGATTGGATGACGTATGATGTATAGGAGCGTCACACGATTTGCACGACGCCATTGCAATTGGCCTCGCTCAACACCGTAATGTGGACGAACGGGTATCTTCAGCTGTTCATCAACGATCGATTTGAGCAAACAACTGATACTTCCCAATTTTGAGAATCGTTCAAAGATCCTTCGTACAACGGCTTGAACTTGTTCATCGGGGTCGATAACGAAATCACCGGAGGCCGTCCTGACATAGCCAATTGGCGGATGGTTTAGCACTTCGCCGCGCGCGGCCTTGTTACAGAGTCCCAAATACATGCGGTTCTTCAAGACATGGAGCTCGGCTTCGCTCATCGTACCTTTGAGGCCGAGCAGGAGTCGGTCGTTATGATCGCTTGGGTCATAGATTCCATCGGTGTCAGCAAGCAGAGTTTGATAAATTGCACACAACTCTAACAACGCATGCCAATCTTTTCCGGACCGAGAAAGCCGGCTCATCTCCAGTCCCAGGACCAACCCAACAGAGTCATTACTGATCTCCGAAAGCAATCGTTGAAATCCAGTTCGTGTTTGACTAGAGGCTCCGCTTTGTCCGAGATCTTCGTCAATCACTTCGATCCGATCCCTAGTCCACCCTAAGGCAACTGCACGATCGACCAAAGCATATTGCCTTGCAGTTGATTCACGGTGCTCTTGTACTTGCTGTGGTGTTGATTGACGTACATACACAAATGCCAATCGTTCCGAATGCAGTGACTTCACTTTGGTGGGGAATGACCAAGAATCAAACCGCGGTGTGTGGTCGTTGGAACGCGATTGTTTCGATAAAACATTACTCATCGCTCTGTACCTCCAGACTTTCCCGAAGTTGGCGGTGCAGCATGATCGTCAGACGATCGATCACTTGATCGTGGCGATCGGGATTCAGATGTTTCCAGAGGTCCCTGAGAGGGAGCGTCTGAAATGTTGAACTCGCAGGGTCGGTCTGCGGTCTGCGCGGGGGGGAACCTCTGGTCGTGACATCCTTGACCTCCGTTGTCTGATGTTGCGGTGTCGTCAGCAGAAATTCGGTTCTCAAACCAATCTGCTAGCATTAATAAAGCACTGGCACGTATGCAGGGAATCTCATTCTTCACAGATCGCGCCCAGATACAAGCTTGATCTTCAGACGTATTCAGCTTGGTAGATCGAACTAGATCTGCGATCCATCAAGATTACGATGCAGATGGACGTCTTGCGTTGCAAATCGCCCGAGCTTGTGCGGAAGGAAATCTGGACTCACATCTTGGCCTACAATCTTATACGCACCATCATTGCTCAGGCTGCAAGCAAACATGATTTGCTTCCAAGATCGATTAGCTTCAAGGGTACACTCCAAACGCTAGAAGCTTTTCAACCATTGATCGCGTACCAAGGTGCGCGTGACTTATCCTTTCGAACAAGAATTTACCAAAACTTACTCGATGCGATCGCGGTGCATCGTGTTGCTAATCGACACGATCGGTTTGAACCGCGTGCAAGAAAACGGCGTTACAAGAACTACCCGTTCTTAATGAAGTCAAGACAAGCAGCCAAAAGTGATATCCTGAAAGGGCTTATGTAAATATAAGTGCCATTCGTCACCCAAGCCGGAGCTTCGAAAGCCAGCCGAAACGAGTTGGTCTGATTCGGCTGATGGCGCGGATTCTGGATCGGTAACGGGCTAATGCATTGACGATGGAAAGATCGTCCGTTTGATTCAGGCAAAACGCGTCGAATGGCACTCTGTCGCTAGCGTTTCTGTC
>JANPLJ010000143.1:0-2407 GCA_031426475.1 Pirellulaceae bacterium
CGCCCCAGCTTACCCATTGATTGACAAAATCGGGTGTGCCTTCGCGATTAGGACGACTCGCTGCGGCTAGTTTGACTGCATACCGAGCGACTTCTTCGGCGATGGGGACACGCCGAACGATTTGATGGAATCGAAGGACATCTTCGCCCGTAAAGAGCGCTTGGATAGGCTCTGGTTGTCGGCTCGTCGTCTGCAGAACGACATTCAATTCGTCTTCCAACGGCAAGTAATCAATCAAGACATTGAACATAAATCGATCGAGCTGTGCTTCCGGTAGTGGATAGGTGCCTTCCATCTCGATCGGATTTTGAGTCGCCAACACAAAGAATGGCTCTGGCAACGGATAGCGTTGGCCAGCTGCCGTGACTTGATGCTCCTGCATCGCTTCTAACAATGCGGCTTGTGTCTTCGGAGGTGTTCGATTAATTTCATCGGCCAAGATGACGTTGGCGAAGACCGGGCCTTTGGTGAACTGCAATGTTCGCTGGCCATTCGATTCCGACAGAATCTCGGTCCCCGTGATGTCGGCGGGCATCAAATCGGGCGTAAACTGAATGCGGCGAAATTCAAGATGAAAGACTTGGGCCACACTCCGCACCAAAAGTGTCTTTGCCAATCCAGGGGCACCAGTGATCAAACAATGAGATCCCGAAAAGAGGCAGACCAAGAGTTGTTCAATGACGTCTTTCTGACCAATGATCGATTTTGAAAGTTCGGTCGCGATCTGATCTCGACCTTTTCGTATCTGATTGACGATCGCTTCTTCTTCATGCTCGCTAAATATTGTATTGCTCAAGTTGACTATTTCCTTTCGTACATGAACCCATCCGCGTCGAATCGGACGGCGTTGAGGAGCCTTTGATTCTAACAAGGCTACAGTACGGAATGGCTTCGAATTGGACGTCAGAGGGGAAAATTGTGGTTCAAAAATGATGTCGTTCAAATTTTCTTGGATTCGATGCTTGGTGGCCGACATTCGTAAGAATTCGGATGGAGCGAGGAAAAACGACAGTACTGGTGACACGCCCGAAGTTTGACAACTTTGGCTTCCGATAGTTAACGCTGTCCAATGCGATCCAGACTTGGTACAACTGGGACTCGTTTGGGATATGGCTTTCTTGACACAGTATCGACGTTTGGATGGTTCGCGAAAAAATAGTTCAAGGTAACAATGAAGACGATGGAGACGAGGATGTCCGTCGCGAGTTGCCTGCTGCCGTCAACGAATCCGAGGCGGTCCTTCGTCCTAAGCGAATTTCGGAAATGGTCGGACAGCGGGAGGTGATGGAAGTCCTCTATATTGCGATCGATGCTGCCAAAAAACGAGGCGAGCCGCTCGGGCATATTCTTTTGGATGGGCCACCTGGACTTGGCAAGACAACCTTTGCAACGTGCATTCCCCGCGAAATGGGCGTATCGTTGACGATGGCCAGCGGTCCCGGCATCAAGGCGCCCAAAGAACTGATCCCGTATCTAACGAACCTGGAACGCGGAGCCGTCCTGTTCATCGATGAAATCCATCGGCTGCCTAAGCCCGTCGAGGAATACCTCTACACGGCGATGGAAGATTTTCATATCGACATTGTCTTGGGTGAAGGAGTCAACGCGAGAACACTCAATCTTGCGATTCCTCCATTTACGTTGATCGGCGCGACGACGCGAGCCGGGATGCTGAGCGCGCCGCTTCGAGACCGATTTCAGATTCGCGAGCATCTCGGCTTTTACGAGCCTGATGATTTGATTGAGATACTTTCCAGGAATTCACGCAAGTTGAACGTCGAACTCGAAAGCGATGCAGCCGCCGAGATTGCTCAACGATCGCGAGGCACACCACGCTGGGCAAATAATCATTTGCTTTGGGTTCGCGATTTCGCGCAGAGCAAAGCCAACGGTCGAATCACTCTGCCGGTCTCGCACAAAGCCTTGTCGATGCGCGGCATCGATGAGATCGGCCTCGATCGGCAAGACCGTCGCTATCTTGAAACCCTGATTCGAGTCTTCAGCGGTGGGCCAGCTGGCCTGGAAGCGATGGCTCATACGATGAGCGTCAGCTCTGACACGCTCGAAGACGAAGTCGAACCGTTTCTCTTAAGAACCGAACTCTTGATTCGAACTCGACGCGGCCGATGCGTCACGCCGAAAGCCTACGCGTTGCTGAAAATGCAACCGCCGGCGACGGATACTTGAATATCGCATATCGAAGCCCAGCTTGCGGTTCCGCTCCATCTCTTGCGTCACGTTGATGTTCGATGTTACTTTTCGGCCGATCCTTTGATGGCAACCGAGAACATCCTGATGAAACACCAGTCAATACTCATCACCACTCGGCTACTCATACGCCTCATCGCGCATCCGCCAACTCTTGGACAGTGAATTCAACTCACCGTCATCTCCCGTCGCCGCTCCG
>JANPLJ010000144.1:0-2460 GCA_031426475.1 Pirellulaceae bacterium
GTTGAGTCGACCGAAGCCTCGAAATCGAAGCCCTACGCCGATCATTCCAAGAACGACCATTGTCCACGACGTTGGTTCAGGAATGGCGTAATTCAGAAGTACGTCGCCGCCATTGATCACCCAATTAAACTTGCCCGGCAGAGTAGCGCTGGATTGAGCCATAGAATCATTCGACACGCTCATTGCGCCAAATAACGGTCCGCTGTATGTTAAGAAATTGTCGAAAACAAGCCAGCTATGATTTAGCTGCCAAAAGGGATCTGCAAAGTTCACGGTCGATCCGGCCGCGTTGAAGACCAAATTTGAAGTCGAAACAGAATTGATCAGCAATCCACCGTTCACGTCTACGCCGTCAAACAATGCCCCCCGCAGCGCCAGCGCATCGGTATTGGCATTCAATTCCCATGTCAGGGTTGAATTAGAGTTGAGTGTCAATCCATTCAAAAAAGTTAACGTGCCTGCGCTATTTCCAGGCGATAAATCCCCAAATACCGTCGTCGCGCCGCCGACAATTCCGTTGCCTCCGAGTCGTCCAGCAGCAACGACCGTCACCGCTCCTGTGCAAGCAGCTTGATTGCCATTGATCAACAACGTTCCTGCGTTGACTCGCGTGGTGCCAGTGTAAGTATTGTTGCCCCCCAATATCCATTGCCCCGTTCCGCTCTTGGCAAAATTGGTCAGACCGATGCCGCCGCTAGCATCAGGCGAGTCCGCAATGACCGTAGTAAATCGATTGGCACCGACATTCGATCCTTGAAGGGTAAACGTTCTATTGCCAGCGCCCAACGTGTGAATAAATTGGCCACTAAATGTAAGCGTGGCATTCGAGGAAGGAGAATCATTCGCGAAAATGATATTCGTGATTGCGTTCACGCCACCCAGTTCGAGCGTTCGATTCGCCATGACTACGGGAGATGTGCCCGACGACTGGTAGCTCAAGCCGCCCCCGTTAAAGAAGAATGTGCTGTTTCGTCCGAGTGGCGTTGGAAGATTGAGGTCATCCTGAAAACTCGTATACCGCAAAATACCGTTGTTCAACTGGGTTCGAAACGAATAATTGTTATTACCAGTGATGATCCAAAGTCCGGGGTTGTTTTTCAACAATCCTGTGCGATTCGCATTGCTCCCTGCGATGACGCCGGCACCGTCGGAGATGAGCGCGTTGAAAGTGTTGTTGCCGGTATTCGATCCACCCAAAACGAGGCTTTTTGCTTGGGTTGAGGGCAAATTTTGGAGCGTGCCATTATAAATAATGGTGGCGTTCGGACTTGCCGAATTGTTGGAAAACGTTACCGAATTATTGTTCGTTCCGACCATCGATATCGTGTGATTCGACAAGACAACGGGCGAAGTCCCGGGACTGACGTAGCTTACGAAACCAGCATTGAACGCCAGATTACCACTAAGTCCTAGCGGCTGGGGCGTTCCGGCATCGGCGATAAATGGAATTTCAATTGTCCCGGCATTGATTCGTGTTGGACCGCTAAACGTATTATTGCCGTTTAACGTCAGGAACGCTCCCTGGTTTTTGACAATGTATTGCCCAGGGCTGGTTTCGCCAATCGTTCCGTTGATCGTCAAATGATGCTGTGTCAGGTTGTTGTTGATCATGCCATCAAAGCCCGTCGCGATGGTTCGGTTCCCTGATAGAATGATGTCGAAATTGATGGTATCTCGAAGAATGCGATTAGAAGTTGTCGTCCCATCATGGGCAATGGCGCTCGCGTTAATATTTCCCCCCAAAACAATCCTGTTCCCATTGAGTACGAAAGTGGTGTTGGTGATCGGACTGTTGGTGGCCACCCCACCATTGGTGAAGTTGATGCCGTTGACGGTCAAGTTCGATATATCATTGGTCGAGGTCGTATTGACGGGATTCTGGGCAAAGGTAATGGTCGCGCCGTTGGTTGGCGGTATTCCCCCTACCCAACTCGAACCGGCGCTCCAGTTTGACGTCGTATTGCCCGAATACGTTTGTCCAAATCCGCCTTTCGATTGCGCGAGCAGGAAAATGAAAAGGACACCCGTCGCTAATCGCCGAACTTCAATGGTTTTCATAACGCCCTCAAAAAGATAGAAGGATGCCAAATAAAGATTCACTTCCTAGCTAGGAAGCGTCTCAATCTAGTTGAATATACTCCAAACGCAAGTTCTCACAGCATTAGTCAGGCACATCAAAGCAGACTGTTTCAGCCATGTGTCAACGTGCGTTTTCCCAGACCGGAACATTTTCCGGTGGTGGGAGGTTGAATCGTCCTTCTCAAAAACGGCCAGTGCACTCATCTTCTGTATTGGCCCGACGAGCGATGGGCTCGGTCAACGCTCGCATCCACCAAGAAATGTCTGCCAGCCGACGTCGCAGCTCGACCAATCGTTTGGGTCGCATCAACATCTTGAGTTCAAACTTGGTTGGTTCCGCTGGCTGATCGCCGGCATCTGGTTCCCAGGCTCCGGCCTGGG
>JANPLJ010000145.1:0-1153 GCA_031426475.1 Pirellulaceae bacterium
AGCTTGCTCGCCGTAAAAAAGCTGTCGACCGCGTCCCCAATTGGCATCGGCAAGTTGGGGAATCAATGCATCCACAGCCTTTGTCTCGTCCGACGATTCCATTTCTGCCCAAGGCAGCAAAAACCGATCGAGATGCAATGACCCACGACGAATGTTTTCATTCGAAAGCTTCGCTAACCAATCAACATTCAAAAGGTTAGTTCCGACGCCAGTCTCGCATCGCAATACCAAGGGCACTGCACGAGTTGCTCGCGAAGGAAGAATCGATTGTCCGAAGTAGCTCTCTGCCCGTTGAGTTGCTGGCCTTAAATCGCCAACCGAAGTACCCCACGAAAATGGATGCGAACTTTTAAACGAAAATGAAGACTCCGCAATGAACTGATCTTCTTCGGGTGGATAGTCGAGAGCCGAACCCGGCTGGACACTCGGATAAAAGAGCCCTCGCGCGTCGAGTTGCATCGACATCGTCAAGACACCTGGCCGTTCGAGCCGTTTCCAAAGCTCTTCCGGATGGCGTTGTCCTAGCGTTAGTTTCTTCGCCAAATCGAAATTGGGATGTGGTAGCCATCCTTGCCAATCTGAAATCGAAGAATCATTAGAACGCCAGTCTACCTGAATACCTTGCAATGAATACGCCAGATCGATGGCTGGTAGTTGTGGAATAGCCGACGCTTGCGGACTTTGAGCGTCACGACTAAGTCCAGGAAGACTCAACGCATAATGAACGGCTTTGCGATGCCGTTCCGTTTGAAAGATCAAGGTGCGCTGATCAGGAGTAATGCCGACAGAGTGGATCGGAAGCGACTCACGGGGCATAGCTTGCTGCAGTTTCGTTACGGCATAGCCCGGGCGGATCGTTTCCAGTCGATCGGCCGCCGAAACGAATTCTCCAAACTCAATCGACGTCTTCTTCGTCAATTCCTTAAGAGTTTCCAAATCGATCGCTTTATCGAATTCAACACGGATCTCGCGTTGAGCCGATGACCAAATTGCGATTGGTTGGCCCTGTTGCGAATCGCGATACCGCAGTTTGAAAATCTTACCAAGCCCCGAAGGTCCCGAGCCCCAATCCGGGCCACCGCTGTGACACGCGACTAGCAAATCACCTTGGGGTGACAAGCAACAATCAACTGTGAGCATTCCTAAACAGGCG
>JANPLJ010000146.1:0-11171 GCA_031426475.1 Pirellulaceae bacterium
CTCGACGAGTCGCAGAGCGACTCGTCCACAAAAATTCATAGCCTCTTCGCTGCCGATGCCAAATCCCAGAGTTTTCGAGCCTTCTCGTCGGCGTTACGCATTTGAAGTTATACTCTGGCGAATTCGGCTCCCTCAGGAGTAGAGTTGGTGGAGGCACGAAGCAATCTCGATCCACGTTTTCAAAGGCCAGTAGTCTGGAAATCTCAATGACAATGCCTTCAACTTCCGTCGATCAGCATGGCCAAGAAGGTCGTCGCGTGCGCAACCAACGGCTTTTTATTGCATGTGTTTTCCTAGTCGGAGTGGCGAGTCTACTCGCGTCTTGTGTTCAGAGTTCCTGGGGACGAGTCAAAGTGATCGGGATTAAGATTCCGACGCAGAACGGGCAATGGGTTGCCGCAGACCTCTTTCGTCCGATTTCGGCGACTAGCGAGGCCCCCGCTCCTCTCGTCGTGGTTGTGCCAGGCTTTCAGCGATCTAAAGAAACGCAAGCCAACATCTCGATCGAACTAGCGAGACGAGGAATCGTCGTGATTGCCATCGATCCCTATGCCCAGGGCTCATCGAGTTCATCGATGAGCCAGCGAGCTGCGACCACCGAAGGGTACGGGATGTTTGCGGTCGTGGACTATGTCTCGAATACGGACAATTTGAACTACATCGACAAAACCCGCATCGGTGTCACCGGTCATTCCGCTGGCGGAAATGCCGCACTCCAAGGGGCCTCCCATTTCGGATCAGAAGGGAAAACGAACAAAGCAGCGAGTAAAATCCACTCGATTTATGTCTCTGGTTACATCTTGACGTTAACGAGCAAGACCCTAAAAAACGTTCGTTCGAACGTGGGAATCAGCTATGCGTTATATGACGAAGGAGCTTTCCGCAACGAACTCAAGAACGGCGATATGCGGCTGGCTCCCGAGGCCGTGCGCCTCGTCAATTCGGGGCTCAAATCATCCGAACGCATCGAACAGGTTGAAATTGACCACTACTATGGCGACGCGGCCGCAAGAAAGCTTCGTGTCGTTCACAACGAGCCGCTTTTGCACCCGTTTCAACCCTACAGTATCGAGGCGACCACGCATCAATTGGCTTACTTCCAAAAAGTCTTTGGCCTCGAAAACAGCCTCGCACCTGATAATCAAACCTGGTTCTGGAAGGAGCTACTATCGTTCTTTGCGATGGTCTCGGCGTTTGTGATGTTGGTACCACTCGCCCAGATTTTGCTTTCGCACATCCCTTTCTTTAGCGAAATTGCACATCCGATTCCGCCGGCGATATCGAGACCACAAGGCGTTGGGAAAATACTCTTTTGGGGACTCTTTGTGATAGGTGCGTTGATCGCATGCTTCTCGTATATCCCTCTCACGGAACTATCACAAAAGATCTTTGTCGAAGCCACGGGGAGAGAGCAAACTTGGTTTTATCCCCAACGGATGAATAACGGAGTCATGATGTGGGCTGTCTTCAATGGGCTCGTCGGGTTCGTTCTTTTCGTATCGAGCTATCAGTTGTACGGAAAGAAGCGAGGCATCAACACCGAAGCGTTCGGGACGAAAACAAACGTTCGGGAACTCATTCGAACTGCGATTCTGGCAGTAGTTCTTTTTCTTTCGTTCTATATGTTACTGTTCACCGTCTACGCACTCTTTCACGTTGACTATCGATTTCTCTTCCTAGGCGTTCGCGTTTTCCAACCGGCATTGCTCGCTTTGATGCCGATGTATGCCCCGATGTTCTTTATCTTCTTTCTTTCGAATTCGCTTCGAGTGAACGGCGCGATGCGATTCGAAGGCCAGCCTGAATGGCGAAGTATGCTACTCGCGGGACTTGCCAATTCGCTAGGACTTATTTTCATCGTCATCGTCCAATATGCCACGCTTGCAGCCACAGGAACCGTCTATTGGACGGACGGCTGGCTCTATATCAACCTGCTCTTCGCAGTCGTACCGATGATGTTTGTTCTGCCATACTTCAATCGGTATTTTTTCCGAATGACGGGCCGAATCTATCTCGGACCGATGACGGCTTGCCTAATCTTCATCATGATTTTGCTTTCCAATACGGTGTGTTACATTCCGTTGTAAGTCAATTTTTCGCAAGGACTTTTTCGGCGAGCGACGTTGTCTTTTCGCTGCTTCCGTGCAGGAGGTAGCTGCATCCTGCGAGATAATGATTGCGCCATGCGGGATCAATTGCGTAAAAATCCTCGATCGCAGCCGAGCTGAATTTGTAATCGTGTGAGTCGGAACCTTTTAGAAAAACGAGTTCCCGAGCCTTGCGGATGATTTGCTCGGCGTTGCCTCCGCTTTGTAAATACTGAAGTGTATCGCTTGCCGCAGCTCGATGATCGCGATGGACTTTCGCGAAGATATCGTCAATCGTAGGTTTGGCCTGATCGGATGCAACGAGTTGATCAATCCATTGCTCGGGCAGTTTATCGCGACCCTTGGCTGCGTCGCGAAAGTGTGCGACGAACGATGCGTTCTGCAAGAGCAACCAACGTCGTAGCGAATCGTCGCTAACACGGTGGAAAAGATAGTGCAACGCATTGCTGGTGGTTACCGCGTGGAGGGGAACGATCGCTGGCTGTCGCGTGACCAATTCAGATGAAGCGAGCAAGATTCCATCGTAAATACTCCGTGGATGGATTTGCGATTGCAGCATGTCGACTACCATTTTCGACGCTTCCAAAGGCGAAGCTTTTCGAAGTCCCTCAACGACTCGCAGACTTGCGGCGGTATCGTGTTTCCCGGATAGCCAGTCGCTCGGAATCTCATGAATCCATTCCCAATTACGTCTACCGGCTCGATCGGCGTCCGCATCGCTCTTTGATGGATTCTCTTCACCCGAATGATTGAGGATCGCGTAGGCTAGAGAGCGAATGACTGGCTCTGCATGTTCCCAGCCAATGACGCCGAGCGTTCGAAACGCACCTGCGACGTAGATCGACTTGTGCCCGATACTCCTGAAATCGCGTGCGGAATGGCGTGCCATCATATCGAGCAATTGACCGGAGGTTGCCACTCGCGATGCCGATGCGGCCGCCCAATCGGCGGCTTCTTCGTCCCATTGCTCCATCGCTGAATTCAGTGCATCGAGTGAACGAGAGGCAGAAGGCAATCGAGCTTCGTCGACGGCCGCCATGGTCCAATTCCCTTCTTTTACGTCCGTCGCCTGTGCGCTCTTGAAATAGTCGATCGCCCAAAGCATCGGAAGCCATCGATTGGCATCCTGAGCTGCCATCGCCGCTTGATGAGCTGAATGCACGACGAGTACCGAATGGAATTTAAAGCCGACCGAAGGACGTGGCTGGACATTTCGGATACCGGCCAGAAAAAGTGCGGAGAGCAATTCGCGATAGCTCGTTCCCGTGCGAATCTCTTCCGATACGGCCTCGATTATTTTTTCGCGTGGCGTATCTTCCAGCAGCCGGACAAGCGGCTCAATCTCCGGTCGAAACCGAACCATATCCGGTACGACCTTCGTCTCTTCGGCCGACAGCAACGGAAGCCAAGTTGGCTGCCATGTAGTTGCCCCTGCCGCTGTAGCCCCCGATGCAAACGATAAAAATCTTCGTCGAGAGACGGATAGCATGACGATACCCTCCGAAATTCGGTGACCATGAACGAAAAACTGTGGAAACATCTACAAGTATAGCGAAGTCTAGAGATCGCGCAGAAATCTTCTGCTTGGCATGGTAAACTACCAGGACTCTGCTTTATCCCGCCTCGAAGGAAACGAAACGATGAATTCCCACCGAAAGCCTGCTATCCTCGTGCTCCTGTTGTTTTTTGCGATGCCCCTCCATACAAACGCCGCTGATTGGGCTCAATGGCGAGGACCGGATCGCACTGGGCTTTCGCAAGAAACAGGTCTCGCGAAGCAGTGGCCTGAAAAAGGCCCCGAGGTTGTTTGGAAAGTCGATCATATTGGGCTGGGTTATGCGTCGCTCGCAGTTCGTGGCGATCGCATCTTCACACAAGGCAATATCGATGGACAGGGCTACGTGCTCTGCCTGAGTGCGAAGGATGGATCGGTCATTTGGAAAACACATCCGCCAACCGAGACAGAAGAATACAAGCACGGCAAAGGGGATGGCGCACGTGGTTCACCAACACTTGATGGCGATTTGCTTTTCACGATCGGCGGCGGCGGCGATCTGACATGCCTGAATGTGAATACGGGATCAGTCGTCTGGAGCAAGCATCTGACCAAAGACTTCGGTGGTTCACGACCGGGCTGGGGTTTCAGTGAAAGCCCGCTGGTCGATGGCGACAAACTGATCGTCACGCCCGGTGGTTCGGACGGTTGCGTAGTTGCGTTGGACAAACGCAACGGCAATCTGATCTGGCGCAGTAAAGAAGCACAAGATAAAGCCCATTACTGTTCCGCGATTGCAATCGAATCGCATGGCGTTCGACAGATCCTGCAGTTCACCGGCGGTAGCGGTAAAAAAGGTGGCGGCCGTCGCAACAACACCGAGAAGGCCGAACCAGTCGCCGATGAAAATGCAATCCCACCACGAGTCATCTCGCTTGACGCGGAGACCGGTCACTTGTTGTGGTCCTACGAGAAAGCAGCAAACGACACAGCCAACGTCGCAACCCCGATTTTCCAAGGCGACAAAGTCTTTTCGTCGTCTGCATACGGTGTCGGAGGCGGATTGGTTAAGCTCGCGAAGAACAATGCAGGCTTCACGGCTGAAGAAGTCTTCTTTGACAAGAAAATGGCCAATCATCATGGCGGCATCGTCTTGGTCGATGGTTACCTATACGGGTTCGGCAGTGGCGGGCTGATTTGTATGAATTTCGAAACCGGCGAGATCGCATGGCAAGATCGAAGCGTAAGCAAAGGTTCAATCGTTTATGCCGACGGATTGTTGTATTGCTACGGCGAGAAAAACGAAATGGCTTTGGTGGAAGCGAACTCCAAGGAATATGTTGAAAAAGGTCGCTTCGAAGTTCCAGCCGGGGAGCAACCGACTTGGGCACACCCCGTCGTTGCGAATGGTCGACTCTATTTACGAGACATGCAACACCTTACCTGCTACGACGTGAAAGCCAAGTAGCGATTACGTTCCGAAATCACCCTATGAAACTTGTTTGCACATTGCAATTCGTATTCTGTTTATTTGGTTGCTCATTTGTCACTGCAGAAACAGAAACAAAGCCCCCTCGTCCCAACGTCGTATTCATCTTGGCAGATGATGTGGGGGTAAACGACCTGTCGCTTTACGGCAGCACTTTCTTTGAAACGCCGAATATCGATCGTCTGGCAAAGCGAGGCATGAAGTTCACGCAAGCGTACTCCGCAAGTCCGCTTTGTTCGCCGACACGTGCCAGCATCATGACGGGGTTGTTTCCTGCTCGAATCGGTATCACAGCCCCAGATTGTCATCTTCCGAAGGCTGTGCTCGACAAACATTTGGTCGCGTCGGCTGCGCCCAATCAAAAGGCGTTATCGGCCGAAAGCATTACGCGTTTTGACACAAGCTACTACACGCTAGCCGAAGCTTTCAAAGCAAACGGCTATACCACCGCACATTTTGGCAAATGGCACCTTGGCCCAGAGCCTTATAGCCCGTTCGAGCATGGCTTCGACATCGACATCCCTCATACTCAGCAGCCGAGTCCTCTCGGCGCCGGTTTCTTTTATCCTTTTCCTGTTTGGAAAGATCATGGAAAGCCCGGCGACAACCTAGAGGATTTGTTGGCAGACGAGGCGGTCAAGTTCATCGACGAACACAAAGAAAAGCCATTCTTCCTCAACTACTGGTCATTCCAAGCACACTCGCCTTGGCAAGCGAAAGACCAGCAGATCGACAAGTATCGCGCCAAGGTTGATCCGAAGTCGCTACAGCGAAATCCTGTTTATGCAGGGATGGTTGAAACACTCGACGAAGTCGTCGGACGTTTGGTTGACGCACTCGAGAAAGCCAAAGTGCTCGACAATACCGTGATCATTTTCACGTCCGATAACGGACCGTACTTCATCGCCAACAAAGAACACATGCCGGCAGAATTTCATCAGGTTCCGGTGACCAGTGCCCATCCATTCAGACAAGGTAAAGGGACGATCTATGAAGGAGGAACACGCGTTCCGTTGGTTGTCAGTTGGCCAGGAAAAGTGAAGCCAGGATCGGAAAGCAACGCAATGATCCAAAGCACAGATTTCTTCCCAACGTTTTCCGAAATGCTGCATCTGGAACTGCCGGCTGATGTTCACTTCGATGGCACGAGCCTGCGATCCACGCTCGTCGATCACGCGGAATCGAGAAACGAAATCTTCTGTCACTTCCCCACCGGAGGACATCCTGCGAGCTCGATTCGTCAGGGCGACTGGAAGCTCATCCGGTGGTTTTGTGATAATCCCGATCAATCCGATCGCCACGAACTCTACAATCTTGCAGAGGACATCGGTGAAGCACACGATGTCGCATCGAAACATCCTGATCGAGTAAAGCAACTCGCCCAACGGCTTGATGTTCTACTCGCCGATACCGCAGCCGTTGTTCCCAAGCCGAATCCGAAGTACAACCCCGACGGTGCAGGCAAAAAGAAAACGACCTCGCCCAACCCCTCCCCACCCAACTTGAAGTAATTCTCATCATGAATCGATTCGTCTTTGCGCTGCTTCTGGCTGCGATCGTTGCTGCCGATAGTTATTCTCAGGTGTCGGACAAACCCAATATCGTTCTCATTTTTATTGATGACATGGGCTACGCCGACATCGGCCCGTTCGGCAATACCCAGGTGCGAACACCACACCTCGACAAGTTCGCCGCGGAAGGGATGAAGTTCACCAGCTTCTACGCGACGCCGGTCTGTTCGATGTCGCGGGCTTGCTTGATGACAGGATGCTATAACGCGCGTGTCTCGATCCCGGGAGTGCTTTTTCCACGCGACAATATCGGATTAAACCCAAACGAAGTCACACTCGCTGAGATCGTGAAACAGAAAGGCTACGCGACATGCGCGGTCGGCAAATGGCACCTTGGTCACCACCCCGAGTTCATGCCGACGCGACAAGGCTTCGATCATTACTTCGGGCTACCTTACAGCAACGATATGCTCGGCGGAAGAAAGGATATGCCGCCACTGCCGCTCTACAACGACGAGAAGATCATCGAGACGGAACCCGATCAATCACAACTGACGCGTCGTTATACCGAGGAGGCTGTCAAGTTTATCCGAGGCAACAAGGACAAACCATTCTTTGTCTATCTGCCACATTCGATGATTCACTTCCCTCTTGCTGCATCAGACGCCTTCAAAGACAAAAGCAAAATGGGGCTAATCGGCGATACCATCGAGGAGATCGATTGGTCCGTGGGGCAGATTATGTCGACGCTGAGCGAACTCAAGCTCGACAACAATACGCTGGTTATATTCACTTCCGACAATGGTCCGGCCAAGCGAGCCGCACCTCCGTTTCGCGGTAACAAGGGGACGAACTTTGAAGGCGGCGTCCGAGAGCCCTGTATGATGCGCTGGCCTGGCAAGATTCCCGCTGGTACCACGTGTAACCAGATCGCTGGCAACATCGATATCTTGCCAACTTTTGCGAAGCTGGTTGGAGTTGAGCCTTCGAAGGAGCGCGTTATCGATGGGCGTGATATCACACCCTTGATGTTGAATCCAAAAGCCGGTCCGGTTCGCGATACGCATCTTTATCTGAGCGGGACTAAGGTAGCCGCGATTCGCCAGGGCGATTGGAAGCTTTTCCTCAAAGCCCCTGAAGACGACGCTAAGAGCGACAGTAAAAAGAGTAAAGATTCCAAGGCCAAGAAGAAAAAAGGCGGTCCCACCTCCAGCCTCTATAACCTTGCCAGCGATCCAGGAGAAACGAACGATGTCGCGGCAGCTAATCCCGAAATCGTTGCGAAACTGAAGCAAGAACTGACCACCCGCGATGCAGAGATGGAAGCAAATAAACGCCCTGCGGGTCGTGTGACCGTTTCCCAAAAGATTTCGACCGAGAAGCCCAACATCGTTTTCATCCTTGCTGATGACCTCGGATATATGGATATCGGTGCATTCAACCCGAAAACGTTCTACGAAACGCCAAACATCAATGCTCTGGCGAACCGGGGAATGAAGTTTACGCAAGGCTATGCGGCGTGCTGCGTTTGCTCGCCGACGCGCGGCAGCATTATGACCGGAAAGTATCCGCCTCGCTTTGGTATCACGAACTTCATTCTCGGAAAGCGTGAAGGCAAACTATTGCCAGCGGCATGTGCGTCACAGTTGCCGCTCGAAGAAGTGACAATTGCTGAGACGCTAAGAGATGCGGGCTACTCAACCTTTGCGTCAGGCAAGTGGCATCTAGGTAACGCAGGTTTCATGCCTGCCGATCAAGGGTTCACGACGGACGCAACAGCTGAATCCGGGCCAAAGTCTGCGAATGCCGAGAGCCGCAAGACAGATCCGAAACGGACCGACCGAATCACCGAAGACGCTGTCAAGTTCATCGAGCAGAACAAGGACAAACCATTCTTCGCTTATCTTCCCTTTAATGCCCCGCATGTGCCCATCGGTGCTCGTGCCGACTTGGTTGCAAAATGGGAGGCGAAAGCCAAGCTCGCTCCGGCTGATGCATGGGGACAAGAAGGCGATCACAAATTGCGTCTCGTGCAGAATAACCCGCAATACGCTGCAATGCTTGAGCAGCTTGATCAAGGTATTGGGAGCGTGATGAAAGCGCTAGAAAAAAACGGACTTACCGAAAAGACGATCGTCGTTTTTATGTCCGATAACGGTGGACTCGCGACGGCCGAAGGCTGGCCGACTTCCAATTTACCGCTGCGTGCGGGAAAAGGTTGGCCGTATGAAGGTGGCGTGCGCGAGCCGATGATCGTCATCGCCCCAGGCGTCACAACCCCCGGTACGACTTGTGATTCACCAGTCATCAGCACTGATTTTTATCCAACACTCTTAGAGCTCGTAGGGCTTGCACTAAAGCCCGAGCAGCATCTGGACGGCGTGAGTTTTACTGCGGCACTCAAGGGGGACAATGTAATTCGAGGCAAACCCCTTTTCTGGCATTACCCACACTATGCAAATCAAGGCGGTTCCCCCAATGGTGTGATTCGCGATGGCGATTGGAAGCTGATCGAATGGTATGAAGACGGCGCTCTGGAACTCTACAACATTCCACAAGACCTCAGTGAAAAGAATAGCATCGCAGCCCAGAACCCTGCAAAAACCAAGGAACTGCATGAGAAACTCATTGCCTGGCGCCAGGAAGTCGGTGCACTGATGCCAACGCCCAACCCTGGTTTTGATCCCAATGCGAAGCCGCAAGCCAATCCAGCGAAAAAGGCGAAGAAGAAATGAACCTTCTTTGCACCTCAGTCGTGGCTCGCCACAGATTCTGCGGGAGAGCCCAGATTTTTGGATATTTCCAGGTGTTTAGATCGCTTAGAGGGAGAATGGCGGTTAGTTTAGTTCGGCTGTCCCCAATCGACCCCTTCGGCCTTAGGGTTTCCACTCTCACATCAACGCAGTACGGGAGGACGAGGCTCCTGCCGAGTCAAACGTCGCAAATCGCATGTGATTCAAACGTGACTCCGCAGGAGCGTCGCTCTCCCGATTGTGCTTCACCACTCATACAGCCTCAACAACCTAGATTTGGGAAATTCGAATGAGTATGTTCATTCATGAATGCCCGTGCAACTAATGAAATCATTGACACCCAAAGCAGTTTCCTCGGACGAGGAACGCCCATCGGAACCATCGATTCTGGTGCAATTTTGGAGCTTCATCATGAGCTGGATGCTCAGCTCGGTGGTCCATATTATTCTTTTGGTCGCATTGGCGGTGTTGAGTATTCCACCGAACGTGCAGCCCTCGGGAGTATTGGCGGTCACTGCGAGCGTTTCCCCTGTGGAGCAGGAATTCATCCTTGAATTGTCGAGTGATGCGGGCTCGATCGGCGAGGTCGCGTCGCCGATGGCGAGTGAGACTGCGATCGAAGCTTCGGAGCTTCTTTCGAAAGAAGTTTCTTTGACTCAGCCGGAACTCGGAGCATTGACATCGATGGCATCTTCGGCGTTGAATGCTTTGCAATCGCTTGGTGATGGTGGCGGGGGTAACTCGGCTGGAATGGGCATTGGCGGAACGAGCGTCTTTGGGGTCAAGACCGTTGGAAAGCGTTTTGCATATGTCGTCGACAACTCGAATAGCATGTCCAAAGGGCGATTGGAAGCAGCGATACAGGAAGTGCAAGATTCCGTCGACATGCTAGCGCCGAACCAGTTTTTCTACGTCATCTTTTACAGCGACACCGCATACCCACTTTTCCATCCCAAGCCAGCAAAGACGTTCGTCAATGCGACGCCGGCAAATAAAGCGAAATTGCGTGAGTGGCTCGCAACCGTCGAGCATTGCTTGCACACTTTCGGTGAAGAAGCGATGCAACTTGCGCTCAGCTTAAAACCAGATGTGATTTACCTCATGGGTGACGGAGCCTTCACGGACAATACAGTGAAACAAACCTTAGCGCGAATCGATCCACGAATCTTAATCCATACCTTTGGCTTTGACATGAAAAAGGGCGACGACAAAGCTGGTTTCGAAGCGATCGCAAAGAAATTTCGTGGCAACTTTCACGATGCGAGCGTTTCGCCCGAAATGATGATCATGGAACGAACGAACAAGCGTCCTCACAACAGATACCGCCATGGCGTTTGGGGGATCAAGCTACCGCCTGCTAAGTAGTCATGTGCGATTCAGCTTGTTGGAAGTTCCCGTTCTCGGCATCGAATTTCTTCACACCTCTAGGCGAACCTTGAGTTATGCAGATAATTCGTTCCATTGTCCATCTCTCCTCCATGGAGCTCAATCATGACAAGTTCGAATCCAACCGAAATCACTTTGATGATGATGCGTGCATCGTTACATTCGGCTGTCGTTTGTGATGCTTTAGATTCCTTGGGATATCGTCATCAGTCTCCTCGAGTTCCTTTGCATGCGATGACTGTCGAGGGCGTGTTGGTAGGAAGATGCAAAACGACGCTCTGGGCCGATATGTACCATCCTGACCCGCATCCATACGAATTGGAATTGAAGGCGGTCGACAGTTGCCAGATCGACGATGTGATTATCGCTGCTGCGAGTGGTTCAGAACAATCCGCGTTGTGGGGGGAATTGCTATCGACGGCGTCCCGC
>JANPLJ010000147.1:0-2096 GCA_031426475.1 Pirellulaceae bacterium
TTACGCTTCCGGATCTTGGATCCTTACACTTCATGCCGAAGCAATGGGAACAAGATAACGTCGCGAATCGATCGAGAATTCGTCAATAGCATAATCAATCGATCGATCCCGATTCCCAGACCGCCCGCAGGTGGCATCCCATGTCGCAAGGCCCGGACAAAGTCTGTGTCCATCTTCGCCATCGAGTCGTCTTCGGCCATCCCTTGGAGCTGGGTCTTAAACAAATCTTCTTGCAACAAGGGATCGTTGAGCTCGGTATAAGCATTGGCAAGTTCCATCCCATGAATGAATAGTTCGAACCGCTCGGCGATCTCAGGCTTGCCCGTCTTGCGTTTTGTTAACGGACAAATGCTGGATGGATAGTCGATCACAAAGATCGGCCCCTTCAACGCATCTTCGACGGTTTCTTCAAAGACTTCGCTCTTTACGACGTCGGGGTGTTTGCCGGTTGGATCAATCCTAGCTTCTTAGCAAGCTTCGCGATTCCTTCATGATCTTGGGGATCGAGTTTGGCATGTTCGCGGAAGAGATCATCATAGGTTCGACGAGCGAACGGCGGCGTAAAGTCGACATCCAGATCGCCCCACTTCACTTGATAGCCTTGTCCCGTCGCGCGGAGCGCGTCGGCGATGATCTGTTCGGTCAAGTCCATCATCGTTTCGTAGTTGGCATAGGCCCAATAGAGTTCGATCATCGTGAACTCGGGATTATGCTTGGGACTCACACCTTCGTTGCGATAGACACGACCCATCTCATAGACTCGTTCGATGCCTCCGACCAATAGTCGCTTGAGATGCAGCTCCAGCGCAATCCGCAAGAACAACGGCATATCCAGCGCGTTGTGATGAGTTGTAAATGGTTTGGCGGCGGCGCCACCCGCGATCGTATGAAGCGTGGGGCCTTCGACTTCCCAAAAGCCGTGGCCTGCAAGGGTCGTGCGAATCGACTGAATGATCTTGGTTCGCTTGTGGAACGTGGCCAATGAATCGGTGTTGTACGTCAGATCAAGATACCGCATGCGCTGGCGAAGCTCGGGGTCGGTAAGCCCAGCATGCTTCTCCGGTGGCGGCTCGAGCGTCTTCGTCAAGAACGTGACTTTACTGGCCATGACCGTCAGTTCGCCAGTGTTCGTCCTACCCAATCGACCGTCGACGCCGACTAAGTCACCCAGGTCGAGAAGCTTCATGAGGCCGAAGTTATCGTCGCCGACGGTCGCTTTGCTAATCATAATCTGAATGTCACCGCTCCAATCGCGGAGCTTTAGAAAGACCAGCTTGCCGTTGTCTCGCAAGAGTACAATTCGCCCTGCGACGCGAACATGGGGACCGATTTCGGTACCCGCGCCTTGGGCGGTTTTCCAGGCCCTGTAGTCGACGGCACCTTCGCCCTCGACGATCGGCAATGCTAGCTTTTTCCCATCCTCGGTCTGGAATTCGACTTGGTCGGCCATCGCGCGAACCGTCGCATTCAGCAACCGATCGTCGAAACGCTGACCCCATGGATCGATGTTCAGGGCTTCCAATCGTCGGAGTTTTTCCAGTCGTGCCGCCTGATGGACGCCAAGCTCGTTAGAAGATTCGGGATTGTCTGTTGTCATGGTCGTCTGCTTGGCGATCTAAAAAAGTTGACCGGTGTCGCTCGTATTGTGGCGACAAGAGGGGCACATTGTAGGGAAAAGCGATGGAAAACCAAGTCACCAAGCCACCGATGATCCTCGTCGTCGAACGGGACCCGCTGATGCTGACCGGCATTTCGGCGATTCTCGATATGCAGGGTTATCGTTGCTTTTTAGCCCGGGATATTGAAATCGCGAGCCAAGCCACCGATACGCTCCAGTTCGATTTGATCGTCCTTTCGATCGAAAATAATCTCGACACGGCGATCGCCGGTGCCAGAAAACTACGTGCCAGCCAACGTGCAACCGGTCTTCCGATCATTTTTCTGGCACCGCGTTTGGAAGCCGATTGGATCGCGCCGCTCAATTCGGTTGGAGGTGTCTATTGTCTTCCCAAAGCCTTCGAACCTGAGTTGTTGATTCAGCTCGTCGAAAAGACCCTCTGCATGCCCCATCTCGCAACTGCTCGCGTTGCACCTCC
>JANPLJ010000148.1:0-5403 GCA_031426475.1 Pirellulaceae bacterium
GCCAAGGTCTTTGGCGAGCCACCGCGGTTGACAACGCTAAGTTCCGATTCGAGTTGAGTGGCTTGCGTAATGATTCGGACGACATCAAAATTCGTTAGACCGTCCGTTGGTTTTCTTCCACCGGCGCGTTGGCTTAGAGCATCGCGTTGCGCGCGTCGGAGACTATCGAGTCGAGCTTGTTTCTGTTCCCATTCTCTTGGTGACATGCCTGGCGCAACGATTGGCAAATGCAAGGATGTTGGGAGTGCGATCAGTGGCGATTGATTACGCCCTTGGACGCCGCCTGGGGTGCCATATTTTGTTTCGGTTGAAAGAAAGATGCCGGCCAGCGCGGTGTAATCGCGTTGCGAAAGCGGATCAAATTTATGATCGTGGCATCGAGCGCATGCAACGGTCGTACCCAAGAAGGCCTGGCTTACCGCATCGATTTGTTCTTTCAAAAATTGATCGAATGGTTTGTCGCGGCGTAAGGCGTCAATGACGTAGTCTCGATATCGCCATGCTTGCGTGAAGACAACGTTGACATCCTTGCCGCTTGATTCCGCATATCGAGCTACATCCAGCCAATGGCGTCCCCAACGCTCTCCAAAAGCTGGCGATTCCAAGAGGCGATCGATCGTCCGCTGAATAACATCTCTTTTTCCCGATTTTGTTCGCTGCCATTCAGCAACGAATGCTTTCATCTCCTCCACGGACGGTGGAATTCCGATGAGATCAAAGTAGAGTCGGCGTATGAGCGCGGAGGGTTCGGCGTCGACGACCGGATTTAAACCGCGATCGCGCCAGGCGGTCACGATAAAGCGATCGATATCCGTTTCACACCATTTCTCGTCGTTTGAATGGCTGGCCAATTGCGGGACAATTGGCGACTGAATCGGTTGGAAAGACCACCAGGATTGCGCCGCCGACGTATCATACTTGGCGGTGATTTTCGCCTCTCCATCGCGAGGATCTTCCGCACCTTTCGTGACCCATTCTTCGAAATCGCCGATGATTTGATCAGGAAGTTTGCCGCCCACCTCTTTTGGCGGCATCGCGAGATCCTTGTCTTGGTACCGAATCGCCGTTATCAACAGACTCGCCGAGACGTCTCGCGGCGTAACCGCCGGACCAGAGTCGCCGCCGCGCCGAATCCCCGAGCGAGTGTCAAGGACCAAGCCACCTTGAATCTCTTTAGCATTCTCAGCATGACACGCATAGCATTTCTCCACCAACACGGGACGGATCTTGGTTTCGAAAAATCTTATCGATTCGCTATCGACCGATGATTGAGCGTTGATTGGCGTAGAAATCGTCAATACCCATAGCGGAGCGGCGACTGTACCGATCCATGCAGCCAGCTTCTTTACTCGCGATATTTCGGTTGAATTTCGTTTGAACTTCATGGTTCCCATCTCTTCACGGGTTGTCGCCAAACATTCCGCAATTCTCTGTTTGACGGCCTACCGAACGGCCCAGGCTCTGAATCTTCGCCTATTGTCCCGAATCGCCACGGAAGCCTAGTACGTTAACGAGTCGCGAACATCCACTTGAGCCATCGAAAAAACTTTCTGGTCGAGACGCCTACCATTCTCTCGAAAGAAATTCTGAAAAGCCAGTGGATTGTCGGTGATCCCTTCCGTACTAGGTCCCAGACACTTTTCATTTTCGGAATTTCGACTCATCTTAGGGAGGCGGACCATGCGCCACAAACCGGTCTATTTCATCGCTTTTTACTCGGCTTGGATTCTTACCTTCTTCTGTGAAACATGGCTTTCCGCGGCGAGCTTTACGGTGACGACGCGGGATGAAGTTCTTGATCTTACTGCGAGAATTCAAGCCACGCAGTTTCTCACCCATGCAACCTTTGGTCCCACCGAAGCAGAGGTAACAACGTTAGCCAATCGAATGAAAGCGATTGGAACGATCGCGGCGGCGACGGAATGGATTGATCAGCAATTTTCCAAGCCGGCTTCCTTGCACCAGCCGATGATGCAAACGATGGTTACCGACGATACACCGCTTTACGGTTATACACTGGCCACTATCAATGTCCCGAGAACAAGGCGAACCTTTGGTTGGTTTCATACAGTCCTCACCGGTGAAGACCAATTACGACAGCGAACCGCATGGGCACTGAGCCAAATCTTTTCAGTCGGTGATTCGCCTGACGACTTTAATGAGCCTGCCAACGACGGAAGCGGAACGCCTCGCTGGTTGGGGATGGGGAACTTTTATGACAAGCTTGTCTCTCGGTCCTTTGACTCCTATCGAGACATTCTTGGCGAAGTCACCATTCATGGCATTATGGGGAATTGGCTAAGCTACGCTCGCAATCAGAAAGCAAGTGCGACGACTTCGCCGGATGAAAACTATGCCCGCGAAGTCATGCAACTCTTTTCGATCGGACTTTATCAACTTGATGAAGACGGGAAGATTGTCCTTCAAGTCAATGGAACACCGACGCCGACCTATGGCTTCGAAGACATCAAGACCTTTGCCCGTGTTTTCACTGGCTATGGCTACTTTGGATCCAACAATACGAATTTTCTGAATCGCCAGCCCGACTTTCAGCGGCCCATGGCGATGGTCAATGAACGGCATGATACGGCCGCCAAGACGCTTTTGAATGGTGTCGTTTTGCCGGCTGGACGGACCGGAACGCAAGATGTCAACGACGCACTCAACAATCTATTCACTCATCAGACCTGTCCACCCTTCATCGCACGACAGGTAATTCAACGATTGGTGAAGTCCAACCCCTCGCGAGCATATCTACAGCGCGTGGTAAATGCCTTCAAAAATAATGGACAAGCCACAAATTCGCGAGGAGATATGAAAGCGATTGTGAAAGCAATTTTGCTCGATCCAGAAGCATGGCAACCGATTCGGATTCAATACCAGCGCACTCCCATCAATAGATTCGTGGTAACCACCATGGGGACCGAGGACTCTCGATTGCAAGAACCTGTCCTGCGATTGACTCGGTTTGTCCGCGCCTTCAAAGGCACAAGCGACTATCGAACGGGACGTTTCAAGATCGGACCGCAGACCCCAAACTTTGCTCAATCGCCTTACCAGGCTCCCTCGGTTTTCAATTTCTATCTTCCAGACTTTCAGCCAGCAGGCGAATTGATCGGATTTGTCCCTTCCACACGAATTCCGAATGGCGCCTTAGTGGCACCTGAATTTCAGATCATCAACTCGGTGACCGCTAATCGTGGTCTCAATATCTTTCATGACGCCGTTGCTGACGGCTACCTTCCGCAAACGGTTTATCCGCGTGACGTTGTCGTTGCCAGTCCACCCATTACCGCGCCAATTAACGCTCGCGTCAACTTTGATTTCAGCACGGAGCAAAATCTAGCGTCCGACCCTGTGAAGCTCGTCGAACATCTCGATCTTTTATTGTGCGGCGGCACGCTTCATGAATCGGCAAAGTCAATTCTGCTCGCTGAGTTGAACGCGTTACCTGCCGCCAGCAGTGCCCAACGACTCACTCTCGCAAAAGCCGCCATTATGTGCGTCGTGACATCACCTAGTTGTATGGTCTGTGAATAACCAGCTCTACCTTTCACCATCTCTTCTTAAAGGATCTCAATATGATTCCAATTAAAGTCTCTCAATCCGACAACCTGGCTCGTGCCAGATCGCGTCGTGAATTCCTTCAGCTCGGCGGTGGCTGCGCAGCCCTGACGTCGACGTCGTTTCTCGCGACGCTGCTCAATCTGCGTTTGACAAGTTCCGCTCTCGCTCAGTCATCGACCTTTAACGATTACAAAGCTATTGTCTGCGTTTTTCTTCCTGGTGGGGTCGATTCGTTCAACGTTTTGACGCCCTATGACACTTCAGAATATGATGCTTATGCCTCATTGCGAGCCAACTTGGCTTTGCCAAAGGACGGGCCTACTCCATTACAGCAAATAAACAGTATCGGATCGAGCCGTACCTTCGGATTGCATCCGGCGCTCCCCAAGCTCAAGCAAACCTACAATGAAGGTAAGGCGTGTTTTGTCGCGAATGTGGGAAGCTTGGTCGAACCGACGACAAAAGCGAACTATTATTCGACTGCTCGATTGCCACTCGGCTTATTCAGTCATTCCGATTTGCAACGACACTGGATGACCTCAGTACCGCAATCGCGAACGCAAATTACTGGCTGGGGCGGTCGCATGGCCGATATTCTGACCGATGCGGGCAATATGAATCCGCAGATCTCGATGAGTATTTCGGTATCGGGTGGCAACGTATTTCAGGCCGGTGGATCGACGATTCCTTATACGATTTCGACCACTGGCGCTTCAGTACTCGCTGGGTATAACGAAAGCCCGACTGCAGCAATTCAACCCTATGACCGAGTCTATTCGGCATTTCACAAAGATCTCATTAATCAGACCTACACCAACTTACTGGAAAAGACTTTGGTTCAAAATTCCAAAGCGGCGCGGGATGCGGCTGGAAGTTTTCAAACGGCCTTCAATGCGGTAACGCTTCCAACGATTACGAATCCTTTTGCCACGACGGGGCTAAGCAGTTCGCTCGCCGCCGTAGCAAAGACCATTGCCGCACGCGATGCACTGACTCAAAAACGACAGATCTTTTTTGTATCAGAAGGTTCTTGGGATCATCATGCTAGTCTCCTCTCGAATCAACAGAGCCAGCTCCCGAATATCGATAACGGACTGCGATCCTTTCAAGAAACGATGAATGCATGGGGGCTTTCGAATCAGGTTACCGTCTTCACGATTTCAGATTTTGGCAGAACACTGACCTCGAATGGTTCGGGCTCGGATCATGCTTGGGGAGGAAACGCCATCGTCATGGGAGGGGCGGTTCAAGGTAGTCGAGTGCATGGTGATTATCCATCGGACCTCACCTTAAACAATCCTCTTGACCTCGGTCGAGGAGCGTTGATTCCAACCTTGTCATGCGACATGTATCAAGCCGAGATTGCCCTGTGGTTTGGAATGCAAAACGATAGCTACCTGGAAGCCGTTCTGCCGAACATTCGCAATTTCTACGCGAGCGGTGCCAGCGGACGCCCGGTCGGCTTCTTGAGCTGAGTACTGCCTTCATCCGTATCCTGTTGATCGCTATTGGGATAAACTATGGTTGCGTTTGTCCGTCGATACCAATGGGAGCGATTTCGCGGTATTCATGCCTACCAACGACAATCATAGTGCCGAGAACTGGCGTATTTTCCTTCTCGCAAATCCCGAAAGTATCATCGGAGAATTTTTTGACACAAATCGCGTGCGTCTAAGGCGGATGGTTGAATTTCGGCTCGATCCCAGATTAAGTCGTCGAATCGACCCCGATGATGTATTGCAAGAAGCGTACTTAGCGGCGATCCAACGAGCCAAGCATTTGGCTAACCACGGACCGGATCGTGTCTTTGTCTGGTTGAGATGGACCGTCGAACAA
>JANPLJ010000149.1:0-5306 GCA_031426475.1 Pirellulaceae bacterium
CTCGACAACAAGACCACCGCCGAGCTCGGCGCTATCCGAGTTTTCTTCCTCTTTACACTCAGCAGAGAAAGGCGGAGGATCAAGCGATTGACCATTCAAGTGATTCTGACTCTCACCCTCTGTCCCCCTCTCCTCAGAAGACTGCGGCGAGGGTGGGCAAGTTTCCAGGTCGATCGTCGCAGCGTCTACGGCCAACGCTTCATCTCGTTCATTCAGACAGTTTGACCGTTCTGATAATCTGATTCTCGCACGTTCCTTGGCGCCCTCTATCATCGCAAGCCATGGTGAAATCGCTTCATCGCGGGGAACGACTTGTTCGTTCGCTAAGTCGACGGCAGCTTCCTTCAAGCCGAACGTACTTTGAACACTTACTAAATGGCGTTCTAGCTCGGGCTCCTGCTGCATCAGCGAACGATATTGCTGCAGCCAGTGTTGCAGGAACTGGTCATTCCCCGACTCCGCTTCCAACAACGCGACTTGAAGATCCGCGTGAGCTGCATGAAAAAGGGCTGCTTGCTCGCGTGATTTCAAAGCTTCCAACGCCATTCGCCCCCGAAGCAAGACAACACTTCTTGCGTCGTTTGGTTTCTCTGTCCCAATTGTCATTTGCTAGCATTCTCAAATTCGAATTGCTGAAACTGCCACACTTGAGTCGCCATTGTGAAGGCAAATTGGTACCCCCGTCAAGCAAAAACCAAATAGATCTGAGGAAGTTGCAAAGCACGCATCCCCTATTGGAAGGATAGGTTCACATGCCGTTCGAATGCCCTTGGCTCGCGGATGGGTATCCCGCTAATATCCAAGGGTGACGATCCAAGGATGCCGAAGTCTCGTCCGCGACTTTCGCGTCCATCCCCGCAAACTAAAGGTTGCGTCCAGTTGTTTGGAATTCATACTATGGCCAATCGATTTTCCAACTACTTCCCTACTCTCCTCTGCCTGATGGCAATGTCCGCTTGCCGTTTGGCAATCGGGCAGGAAATGCGATTCCCACCCCCGGCAGCTCTTCGACCTGCCCCATCTGCCAGTGTACCTTTTGCCGTAAATCCGCCGCCGTCGAGCCAACCGATCCAGAACAACGATACCAGTCCACGAATCGCGGACGCGTCGCGAGTGCCATCGCTCGAAGAACGACCAGCGCCCGCTTCGGCTCCGCAATCACCAGCGAACGACGGTCGAACACCAGCTGCCAAAGAGCGATTGAGTCCCACGCGAGCTGGAAACGTTACCTTGCCAACCTCGGCTGGACAGTATTGGATGGAATACGACATCCGTCCTTACACACAATCTCTTAAAACGGTCGATCGCCCTCAGCAAGCGATCATCGACTGGATCCTTCGCGACACGGGAACGGATGTATGGTTCAATGAGCCGACTGGGATTCTCACAGCGGATCGAACGACGTTGCGGGTTTACCATAACGATGGCATGCATCAGATCGTCAAGCAAGTCTACGAACGATTCGTCAATGGAACGATCGACCCTCAGGTATACAGTTTGCGAATCGTTACGATCGCCAATCCGAATTGGCGACAGCGAGCTCTTTCATGGATGCGATCTGTTGAAGTCGAATCGCCAGGCGTTCATGGCTGGCTTTTGAACAAAGAAAACTCAGCCATGCTGATGTCCATGTTGCGCAGTCGTACCGATATGCAAGAGACACAATTGCCCGAGCTTCATATGGTCAATGGTCAATCGCATTCGATCGACCAACTCCGATCCAAAAACTATGTCCGCGAATATGCTCGACAAGAACAACCGTTCGTTGTCTATGTCCCTGTTTCCGACGAGATCAAGGAAGGCTATCGATTGCAGTTTAGCCCACTCTTGAGCACCGACATGAAGAGCATCGATGTATCCTTGAAGTGTTCGATCGACCAAGTCGAAAAGCTCAACAACGTCGCGATTGAGCTTCCGACCGCGAACGGCGGATTACAAAGCGCACAAATCGACATTCCGCAGCTCGTCTCGTGGCGATTGAACGAACGCTTTCGATGGCCGACGGATCAAGTGCTCGTGCTGTCATGTGGCGTGATCGCAGCTCCGACAACGACCATCGACGGCACACTGCTAGGCAGCGCGTCTAGTCGCAGCGGCGGCCTACTAGGGCTAGGACGACTGCTACCTCCAACGGCTGGACCGCGCGCCGACGCTCTTCTGATGATCGAATACAAAGGAAACTCGGCGACTCATCTGCCGGCCAACGGCGGCAATCCAGCCGGCCCCGTCGCAACCAATCCAAGTTCGAATCCATCGGTATCCCGCGGACGTTATTGATTTTGTACTCGTACGTCAGGTTTTCTAGCCTAACCCAGGTCGCGATATCGTGACGAACGATTAGTCCCAACGGGACGGCGCTATGTTAGCCCAGGGTGGAGCGCAAAGGCGAAGCCTTGAAGCGCAACCCTGGGTCGCGATGTCGCGGCGAATGTTGAGTCCCAACGGGACGGCCCTAGATTCGACGTCCTTCGTTAGGGCCGCCCCATTCGGGGCTTTTGCTCGAGGTTGGATCGTTCCCAGGGTTGCGCTTTGCCGCGTTGCGGCTTAGCTCCACCCTGGGCTAACATAGAACCGTCCCGTTGGGACTTAGGAAATCGACGTCGTGCTTTTGTTCCTGCATGAACGCGATGGAACTCACCGTCGTACGCGACAGGCTTAGGTTTCACAACGACTTCAATCGACAAGTCAACTTTCACACTTACTTATGTGCGTCGGCTAGTCGCCACAGGTACCAAGCGCCGACGCTTCGATACGGCCGCCACGAGTCGGTCCACTTCGCAAATTCGTTTTTTTTCGGCATTTCAGACAGACCATACAAGTGCATCAAGCCTGCGCGAACTCCGAAGTCATCTACTGGCATCACATCTAGTCTTCCCAGAGTGAAGATCAAAAGCATTTCGACAGACCATTTGCCGATTCCACGTAGCTCCGTCAGCATCTCGACGAGCGCATCGTCTGTCATGCCGTCAGCGATGGATCGACTTGGTACGCTGCTCATGCTGGCTGCTTTTGCAATCCCCATGATTGCCTCCGTCTTAGCCATAGAAAAACCGCAAGCTCGGTACGACGGCTTTCGCATTCGCGACAATTGCTGAAACGTCGGAAACGCTTGATTGGGAAACCGTAAAATGAGACGGTTGAGAATCGATTCGGCAGCCTTTCCATGCAGTTGTTGATGTGCAACCGCTCGCACTAACGACTCACAGGGTTCGCGATCCCAAATAGGTTGCAATTTACATCGACCAACCTCGGCGACCCACTTGCTCAGTACCGAACAGGTCGAGTTCAAGTGTTTCTCGGCGAGGCGAAGTTTTTTATTGAAGTCTTTTTGTTGACTGGTCTCGACAGGATGATTCATGTTTGCGCAAGAAATCGCACCGTTAGACGTGATTGGGACAAAGCATTAGTTCGACTCAATTTATCAGATTCTCCGAAACTGCGGCCTCTCTAACGTGTTTCCTTAACGATATGCGTCCGCTGATTGGTACGATAGTACGCCCGTCGACTTTTGTGTGAGTGCTCCAGTCAGCTGCGATTTGCATTGGAAGTACTATTCGAAAAGGGATGATCATGAGATTGCGGTTTCGCTGGAAGTTCGCCTGTTGCTTGGCCACCATGTCTGTGGTCTCACTGGCTCAAGCAGGTGATTGGCCCCGTTTTCGCGGCCCGAATGGATCTGGAATCAGTTCGGACACAATAGCTCCGCCAACGACTTGGAGTGCCGAAAGCAATCTTCGATGGAAAGCAAAATTGCCAGGACCAGGACTATCGAGCCCCATTGTCGTGGGCAAAAAAATCTTCGTCACCTGCTACAGTGGATACGGTGAGCAGCGTGAGTCGGTGGGCAATATCGAAGACCTTAAGCGGCATCTGGTATGCATCGACAGAGTAACTGGCAGCATACTCTGGACGAAGACGGTAGCAGCCGTTCAACCCGAAGACTTTTATTCCGGTCCAGGAGTCCCTTCGCACGGCTATGCTAGCCATACTCCAGTGAGCGACGGAGAAAATGTCTACGTTTTTTTTGGCAAGTCCGGGGTGCTCGCGTTTGATTTCGAAGGTAAACAGCTTTGGCAAACAAGCGTTGGGACCGCGTCTGGTCGCCAGCAGTGGGGATCGGCAGCGAGCCCGATTCTGAGCGAAAACAACGTCATTGTGAATGCGTCGGAAGAAAGCGAAGCTTTGATCGCTTTGGACAAGAAGACTGGCAAAGAAACGTGGCGAGCCGCTGCGGCCGGGATGGAGAGCTCTTGGGCGACACCGATCGTCGCCAGCAGTTCGACAGGCGAAGAAATCGTGTTGTCTGTTCCCAATGAAACGTGGAGCTTTTTTCCAAACAATGGAAAACTGAAATGGTTCGCTAAAGGCAATCAAGACACCCAGACATCATCAAGCCTGATTGCTGCTGAAAATGTTGTTTATTCATTCGGTGGTCGAGGCGGTAACGCGGTCGCTATTCGGACAGGCGGCAAAGGCGATGTGAACGCGACGAATATTGAGTGGGAAGGACGCGCTTCGGTTCGATTTACCACTCCTATTCTTTATGAAGGACACATCTACAACATGAATGGAGGCATCGCGACTTGCTATGACGCGAAGACCGGAACCAGAAAATACCAAGCACGAATCGCTTCCGGCGAATCCGTCTCGGACGATGAAGCTGGCGCCGGACGCGGTGGCCCCGGAGGAGGACAACGCGGTGGTCCTCCTGGCGGCGGATTCGGTGGTCCTCCTGGCGGCGAGGGCGGACGCGGTGGGCCTGGTGGAGAAGGCGGACGCGGTGGTGGAGAAGGCGGAAGTCGAGGTGGGTTCGGTGGCGGTGGTGGCGAAGGAGGTCGTGGCGGACCGGGAGGTGGAGGCCGCGGCGGCCCTGGCGGCGGCGGAGACTATGCGTCGCCGGTTCTCGTCGACGGAAAAATTATCTACACGCTCAAGAGCGGCAAATTCTACGTTGTCGAAGCCAAGCCGGAGTTCAAACTTCTTGCAACGAATGACCTATCAGCAGATACAAGTGGCTTTAACGGAACACCAGCGATTAGCGATGGCGAACTGTTTCTACGTTCGAATGCGTTTTTGTATTGTGTTTCCAGTAAGAAATAGGCTCGATCTCTGCGTGTAGCCAACTTCGTTAGGTTATTTTCCGTTTGATTTTCAGGGTTTCTTTCGTAGCCACGTTCGTCAGAACGTGGATGGAAGCGCCAACTCTCCACATTCTGACGAATGTGGCTACATAAAATGTTTCACAGCTTTGGAATCCCGGGCTGATGCCACCGGCAGGGTATGTGTCGCCCTCTGGGCTGGATTCT
>JANPLJ010000150.1:0-1597 GCA_031426475.1 Pirellulaceae bacterium
CCCGGTTCGGCGTAGACGAGCGCCATCGCATCTTGCAACTGATCGCGAAAACCGAATGCGCCTCCTGATTGATAGAATCCTGACCGCGCCCACATACGACAAGCGAGGGTCTGATAGACCAGCCAACCATTCGCTAGGAAATTGACGGCTGGATCCGGGGTCTCTACGTAAACCGCCCCCAACGTGTGACTCCAGTAGTGCCAGACCCTTTCAAGTGCACGTTGTGCGTTTCCTTCGCCACGAAACTGTTGGACAATCCGGCGTGCATCGTCTTCGTTGTCCCCGGCCCCAATCATGAAGACAAGGACTTTTTCTTGGCCGTCGTCGAGAGAGACATGGGCCTGCATCGCTGCACAGGGATCGAGTCCCGCGCCCGTTCGATTGGAGAGCCGCGTTCGTCGCATCGCAGCTGGGTTTGCTGGTGAACCGTTCCTGCCAAGAAATTCTGTACGATCACCGGTGTAGGTCCGTACCGATTCACTGCATTCGACAAAGGCGACTTTGTTTGCAAACTCTTGGCTGTACAAATTCTTCGCAAAAATCGCCCCCGTCATCGGGTCAATCTCGGTCACAACATGCATCAGCGACTTGCTGCGTATCTCTCCCAGAACCCATTCCCAGTATCCGGTAATGGAAAGATGTCGGTTCCTTCCAGAGTGATTGGCAATTTTGATCCGAACGAACTTGACGGGAGCATCGGTTGCTACGTAGATACATAGTTCCGTCGTGATCCCGTCTTCGGTGTAGCCGAAGATGCTATATCCGAAACCATGTCTCGCAACATAAGTGTTTTCGCCGCGCGCTGGCATCGGCGACGGTGACCAGAAGCGACCTGTTTCCTCGTCTCGAATGTAGATCGCTTCACCGCACTGGTCCGAAACCGGATCATTTGTCCAAGGCGTCAGTCGAAATTCATGGCTATTATCGACCCACGTGTAGCCACTGCCGCTCTCCGAAACCACTGTCCCGATTTGTGCGTTTGCGATTACGTTGACCCAAGGTGCGGGCGTCGTCGTATCAGGTTGGAGCATCATGATATACTCGCGACCATCTCGGCTAAAACCGCCAAGGCCGTTGGGGAATGCCAGATCGAGCTTGGGCGGCAACACTTTTTCAGAGGATAGGATACGCTTTCGAGCAGGCTTGAACGTCGGCACCGATACTTCGATGCGAGCGCGTCGTTCGACTTGTTCGATCAGCGTTCCTGCGTCGTCAAGCAATACGACACGGGCGACGGTTTGTAGCAGCGAGCGGTCTTCTTCGGACATCTGCTCGCCACGCCGAATGAAGATTCCCCCGGGTTTATCGATGAGGGCCGCTTCCGAGCTTGCGGTGACGACATCCATAATGGAATCTTGCAAAGACTGTCGATAGACCGAATCATCTTCATTCCAAATTACTAGATCTACACTCAGTCCTTTCATTCGCCAATAGGCATGCGCTTGTACCGCTTGACGCACCAGATCGATCTTCTCACTCGTGCGAGTCCGAACGAGGACGATTGGAAGATCGCCTGAAATTCCATAGCCCCACAATCCAGACTGTCCGCGACGATTGCGGATGAGGACGCTCGGCTTGGCACGCCGTAGGGATGATG
>JANPLJ010000151.1:0-1380 GCA_031426475.1 Pirellulaceae bacterium
ATCCCGCTTACGTTTTGTTCCCGCAGTGTCCGAAAGAAAAACGGTGGGTCGAAGTCGATTGGAAACTGGATGCACACACGATGTCAGAAGAACCAAGCGCGAGCATGGTGCTGGTGAAGGCACTCGTCGATACGATGGTCGAAACAGCCGGTATCGATGAGACTCGCATTTACATTACTGGTCTATCGATGGGAGGATTCGGGACTTGGGACGCCATTGCCCGTTATGAGAATTTTTTCGCCGCCGCGGCCCCCGTTTGCGGTGGAGGGGATCCGACAACCGCCAATCGGTATGTCGATTTACCGCTCTGGTGCTTTCATGGAGCCAAGGACCGTGTCGTCAAGTTTCATCGCTCCCAAGAAATGGTGGATGCTTTGAAAAGCTTGGGGGGAGCACCGAAATTTACCGTATACCCGAATGCGGAACACGACAGTTGGACTGAAACCTATTCCAATCCCGAGTTGTACGATTGGATGTTTGCTCAGGTGCGATAGTCCAACTTTTGATTTAGGGTTTCAATTCGTAGCCGAACGTCGTAAGACTTCGGAGGAATCGCAGTAAACATCGCCTTTCGAGCTGCGTCCGAATTCTGACGAATTTGGCTACCTAAAATCTAATCTGGATGAAGCACTAGTACCGTGTTTCAATTTAGATTTAGGGTACGACGGACTTCTAGTCCGTCGCTTACCGTGTTGCAGTAGTGTACGTCTTTGAATGCTTCGTCGCTGGAATTTCGACCGTGTAGTTCTTGCTATCAGAGGCGACGGATAGCTTGATGTAGTTGCCTTGGCATTGCTCGGCTTCTTGGAAGTTCGCGATGTATTCGTCAGGGACATTGTTGACTTGGCCATCGGGACGAAGATTCTTGTGGACTTGATAGATGGCTTCGATCGATTTCGTGTCCTTAAGATCAGCAAAGACGTCGGGCATGCAGCCTTTCTTGTGGCCGTTGTTCATAATGGCGACTTTGGGTTTCAACGACTGCAAAACAGCCGGGTTATTACTGGCGTCGAGACCGTGGTGAGTCACTTGGTAAACGTCGACGGTACCGACCAAGTTATATGGATGGACCAACTGAAATTCCTGATTCCAAGTCAAATCGCCTCCGTCGAAGAATCGAAAGTCGCCGAAGGCAAGCAACAGTACAACGCTATTGGCATTGTCGCTCCCGTCGCGATCCTTCGGTGTGTGAAACTTCGCGATCTCTCGATTCTCCTTGGCATCGACTTCTAGCGGTTGAATATACTTTTGTCGCGCCCCGAGACAAATAAGTTTCAACGGAAGCCCACTAATGGTTTGCTTCAACGGAATTAACTCACCTGGCTGAATGACGGATCGCTCTTTGCAAGCGAACTCGAAGTAGCTGGCACCGGGTTGATC
>JANPLJ010000152.1:0-7212 GCA_031426475.1 Pirellulaceae bacterium
TCTGAGGAGCCGGGGACAGAGGGTGAGAGTCAGAATTACTCGAATGGTCAGGCGCTTGATGCCCCGCCTTTCTCTGCTGCGTGTAAAGAGGACGAAAAATCGGATAGCGACGACCTCGGCATTGGTCTTGTTCTCGAGAAAACGATCGATCCACAAGACAACCGAATTGTGATGCCCGCGTCGCTTCAAGAGAAGTTCGGTCAAGAAAAGAAAACGACATCGAAGAAGAAGTGGGCTTGGCTGTCATCATCGGTTATCGGAAGTACCGTTGCCCATTTTCTGGCGTTGATTGTGATGTCGACTTACATGATTCATCTTGCCCGCAATCCTGAACCCAAGGCGATCATGGCATCGACGGTCGAAACGGAGACCGTTTCGATGGAAGCTCCCATGGAGATGAGTACTTCGGATGCGCCGACGGTGGATCCATCCCAATCGCAAATGCCAACACTCCCTTCGTTTTCGGATGCTGTTGCTGCTTCGAGTACCTCAGTGCAATTGCCGTCATCGATGACTGGATTGATCACCGGCGATACTTCTTCGCCTACAGACAATGTGATGCAGCAAGCCACCAATTCATCGAAGTCGAATGCGGCGGCAAACAGTGTTCAATTCTTTGGGGTAAAAGCTGCTGGAAACACGTTTTGTTACGTCGTAGATGTTTCACCGAGTATGAAAAAGAACAATGCGTTTGCCGCTGCAAAAGCTGAGCTAGTACGTTCGCTTTCATTGCTCAAGCCCAAGCAGCGATTCTATATCTCGTTTTTTGGAGGCGAAATCGAGCGGTTGAAGTTGGGAGGACCCGATGAGGAGATGTACCCCGTCTATGCAACTCCCGAGAATCTTCAGAAGACGTTGATGTGGATCGATCGCGTTCGTGTCCAAAATAACGGCTTACCGCCAAACAATGCCCTTAGCGAAGCAATCAAAATGGACCCGGACGGCATTTTCTTGCTTTTTGATGGCGATACAAAGGTCGATGTTACGGCTTTCCTGCGCAAAGCCAATCGTTCGGACGATCTGATCTCGGGCGGTACTCCGCTGGTTCCGATTCATACGATCGGCTTTTACACTCAAGAATTCGAAGCATTGATGAAACGCATCGCCGTCGAGAACAACGGTGTATATCGGTTTGTACCCAAGCCGCCGAAACGCTGAACAAGGCTCATGTCGGTAATCTCGGCGCGATAGATTCAGGAAGTGAGCAACTTCAAACGGCCGCTTCGCGTTGTACTCTAGTGCTTCATCCAACTTTGAATTTTGGGTTTCAAATCGTAGCCGATGTCGTAAGACTTCGGAGGAAGCGCAGTAAACATCGCCTTTCGAGCTGCGTCCGAATTCTGACAAATTCGGCTACCCACCCTAAAATCGAAGTTGGATGAAGCACGAAGTAGCCGAATTCATCAGCATTAGGGTGCCTCTAGCTCCACTTGTCCCGGTACGCTTCCAGCGGATACTCGACGACACTGATCCCGATTTCATCATTCATGATTTCCCAAAGCCTCGCGTAACCGAGATTGATGAGGGCCGAACGTTCGCGCACGTACTCGTCGTCCAGGGCATCCTTCGAGAACAACCCGTCGGCCTGTACGAACGGTTCGAATCGCGGATCGGAGATGAATTGCGCCAGCGTTGGATTGCATCGCAAGTGACACTCGGGCTGAGTATGGAGTGTCTCCGGGTCGACTTCGCCGATCACAAATCTCAAGTAGAGATCGCTATCGACAATGTCTTCGACTTCCTTCCCACAGACTCGGCACAGATAGCCTTGATCGCATCTAGCCATTACAACCCCAACACGTCGAACATCGAATAAAGTCCCGCTGGCTTATGTACCACGAATTTCGCCGCTGCAATCGCGCCGCTTGCGTAAGGGTCTCGATTGCTAGCTGCGACTCGCACTTCGATGATCTCGCCCATCATTCCAAAACAGATTGTATGCTGGCCCGCATCGTCGCCGATCCGAACCGCGTGATATCCTATCTCGCTCTGCGGACGTTTACCCACCAAGCCGTCCCGACCATGGACATGGTCTGTTTGCCCCATCTCGCGAGCCACGATCTGGCCAAACTTCAAGGCTGTCCCACTCGGGCTATCTTCCTTCATACGGTGATGTCGCTCGATGATCTCGACATCCACGCCATCGCTAAACTGTCGAAGTGACCGTGCCGCTTGTTCCACCAGTTTCATCGCGACGTTGACTGCGACACTCATGTTGGGTGCATAACAGATCGGAATGCTTTCAGCCGCTTGTCGAATTCGATCGATTTGCACCTCTGCAAGTCCGGTGGTCGCGATCACCATTGCAATCGCATGCCGTTCGCAATGTTCAACGGCCGCCATGCAAGCGTCCGGAGTCGAAAAATCGATCGCAACTTGCACATCTTTGGGCCATGTTGCATGAATGGATAAACCGATAGGAGCCAAACCCGCAAGCGTTCCAGCATCGCTTCCTATCGAACGGCTCCCTGGCCCGACAATGGCTGCAGTCAGCCGCAGCCCAGGATCATGACTCGCCAATGCAATCAATCGTCGCCCATTGCGACCCGAAGCACCATGAATAGCCAGTGAAAGCGCATGTGACATAATAATCCATCGATTGAAGGGAAGCGTCTTTTGAAGTAACGAACGAAGATGAGTATTTCAATCCCTTTCGGCACTCTGTAAATGGCAAATACGAAGAATCTCGAAAAGCTTTCCAACGGCGTTTCGGAACTCTATACTTGTTCCTATGAACGCACCACCCGAACCAACCTTGGTTGATCTACAACGCAGATTTGGAGCAATCCCGTTCTCTCGCATCAGCCATGCGCCCGCTCCAGGAACCGCGACGGAAGAGGACGTGACTTCGATTCGCGAATCTCAGCGAAGAATTTTCGAATTGGTAGACGGCATCTTAGTGGAGAAGGTTATGGGGTCGAGAGAGTCTGAAATTGCAGCCGTCCTGATTCAAATCCTTCGAAACTACATTCAGCCCCGAAAGCTTGGAAAGGTTTTAGGCGAAGCCGGCATGTATCGTTTGAAATCCGGATTGATCCGGATTCCGGATGTGTCGTACCTTTCGAAAGAACGCTATACGTCTGTCCTTGGGATCAAAGAACAAAAGATCTGGTCAGTCGTTCCCAATTTGGCAATTGAAGTTCTTTCGGAAGGCAATTCCCAAAAAGAAATGGACGACAAGCTTGAAGAGTACTTCGAACGAGGAGTCGAAGAGGTTTGGTACGTGTCACCAGCTCTCAACTCGATAAGAGTTTACTTCCATCTAGACGAGTCCGTCACCGTTGACTCTGCGTCTGCCTTTACTCACAGTCGATTGTTCCCAGATTTGCAATTCTCGGTACAAGAGATTTTTGCAGAGTAGTTGGCTCTTTTCGTCGAACGCCACACCGTCGCTCTTCATAACGCCTGTTTTTCAAACGTTTCTATCGGCTTTATGCCAACGAGACGCAAACGGAATGGCTACTCGGATTTCCTTCCCGTCATGCATTGAGAAGCCATTCCATGGTGGCAGTTGACGGTCGTCATGAGAGTTGACGTCTGCGGACACACAAGCGTTACTGGAATTCGAAAACTTTCGATCAAAATGTGCGTTGACGATTCACAACGCAAGCCCTAAAGTCTTTGGATACGCAGAAATTTTAGGGGGTGATCACGCCGGCCAAATAGGAATTGAGTATGTGCGATAAGTCGTTTAGCTGTTCGTTCGGGTTGTTGTCTTTCCTATTGGGTACGCAACTCCTTTGCGGACAAGACCAGAGTTTGCCAAACAAATTCGAAAATGTCTCTGCCGCCATGAAGACTTTTGTCGAAAGCGGCGAGCTTGCTGGCGTCGTTACCTTAGTCGCAACGGACAAGGGAATTGTCCATCAGAGTGTCGTTGGAAACGCGGATCTCGCAAATCATAAACCGATTTCGAACGATTCGATTTTCTGGATTGCTTCGATGAGCAAACCGGTGACGGGAGCTTGCGTGATGATGCTCCACGACGAAGGCAAGCTTTCGCTGGACGATCCGATCACGAAGCATCTACCGGCAATGAGCGGCTTGAAAATGGCGGATGGGAAAACCCCGGTCGTTACGATTCGACACTTGCTGACGCATACATCAGGAATGGCGGAGCTCAAAGCCGAGAACGCATATACTTCGAAAACGCTCGAAGAAGCCGCTTCAAGGTACGCCAACGTTACGATTTTGTTCGAACCAGGTTCGAAGTGGCAGTACAGTCAAACTAGTATCAATACGGCCGCTCGCATCGTCGAAGTTGTCTCAGGGATACCGTTTGACAAGTTTGTACAGAAACGCCTCTGCGAACCACTTGCCATGCGCGACACAACATTCTATTTATCGGAAGCGCAGATGGCGAGACTAGCCAAATCGTACAACAAGCCGAATGATGGCGCACTCGAAGAAACGCCGATCAAACTGCTTGCTGGAAAACAACCTACCGATCACGACAGGTTTCCTGCCGGCAACGGTGGACTTTTCTCGACGGCTGGCGACTATGCAAGGTTTTGTCGGATGTTGTTGTTGGGCGGAGAATTGGAAGGTAAACGTATCCTTTCGCAAGAGGCCGTGATGACCATGCGGACCATTGCGACGGGCGATTTGGTGCCGGGATTTACGCCAGGAAACGGATGGGGGATCGGGTGTTGTGTAGTTCGTGAACCGTCGGGCGTTACCGCTGTCTTATCACCGGGAAGCTTTGGGCACGGCGGAGCATACGGCACCCAAGCTTGGATCGATCGAGCTAAGAATCGCATCTACATTTTGATGATCCAGAGGTCAAACTTGGGGAATTCGGACGCCTCGGATATTCGTCGCGTGTTTCAAGAAGAAGCCAGCAAATCGCTCGATCGAATAGACTAGCTAACCGAATTCGGCGTGGCTCATCGCTGCAAGATCGGCCAGAGACTTCTTTGCCGTGCCGCTATCGATCGCGTTTGCGCAACGTTGTACCGCTTTCTTCAGGTCAGCTTCCATACCCGTTAGCCAGATGCCAGCCGCAGCATTGGCCAATACGATATCCCGTGGTGCACCGTGACGTCCATCCAGTATAGAACGAATAACGGAAGCACTCTCCTGTGGGTTCTCCGCGAAAAGCTCGGATGGATCGATCGTCGACAATCCGAAATCGTGTGGCGACCAAGTCTTGAACTCGGTCGTGCCGTTGCGTACCACAAACACTTTGGTCTCTGATGAGAGCGAGATTTCATCCATTCCATCCACACCACGCACAACCAAAGCGGCCCGAATTGGCAACTCCGCAACCGCTGCAGCTAGTTTTTCTTGCAATCCATCCTTGCCGACACCCAGAACCTGGAAGTCTGCTCCAGCTGGGTTACAAAGAGGCCCTAAATAGTTAAAGAGCGTCGGGACGCCCAACGAACGTCGTACTTGCGAGACATGCCGCATCGCTGGATGAAGCAACGGTGCAAAGCAAAAGCAGATACCTAGGGTATCCAAGCAGCGTTCGACAATCTCGCGTGGCGCATCGACTCGAATGCCAAGCTCGGCAAGTACATCTGCTGAACCGGTCACACTGGTGATCTTGCGATTTCCATGCTTGGCGACGCTAGCACCTGCAGCGGCGGCGACAATCGCAGTCGCAGTCGAGATGTTGAAGGTCTTGGCACCGTCACCACCTGTTCCGCACGTATCGAGCAAATTCGATCGAACGGTTTTGATCGCTGTCATCGCGGAACGCATCGCCTTGGCGGCTCCAACCAATTCTGAAACCGACTCACCTTTTGCCCGCAATGCCATCAGCAATTGCCCCATCTTGTCATCCGAGGCTGCGCCGGACAGCATTGACGAAATCGCCGATTGCATTTGTTCGATAGAAAGGTCGCGACCGTTGGTCGCTTGTTCGATGAAATTTTCGAGCATGATGTTAGTGATGATTCAGCGAAGAGCAATGTAAAAAGATATGCTACGATACCGTAGACAGACTCAAGAGTACAAGGGACATGCCCCATGATAAGAACGCCATCGAATGACCAGCTCGAAGCCTGGAATTCACGCACTCCGGCAAAACGAATGGCCGAGGTTCCCGCTGAAATCCGCGATGCCCTTAATCGCGGATGGATTGAAAGCAAGAATCTCGTCGAATGGCTCGGAGTCGATCGAAAGCAACTTGCCAAAGATGTTACGCAAGAACTTGGACTTGGAAAAGCTGTTCAACAGCAGCTGGCTGGATTGCCGATCGCATCGGCGCTCAAGCAGAGTTTTTCGATCGGGGGGCTGTTGGCGGGTTCGATCGAACTAGGCGATTCGAGTTTTCAGGGCTTGTCGCGTCATCGGAGCGACATCGTTCGCGAATGGTCGGCTGTCTTCGTCGGCAGCGTGGAGGGGATTCCGTTAAAAAAGAGGCTCGCTTGGGTAAAACCGCTCGCCGACGACGACAATCCTGGCGTACGGGAAGTCGCGTGGATCGCGCTTCGCAATCGAGTGATCAGTGAACTCGATACGGCGATCGATTGTCTCGTTCCGTGGACAGGCAGCCGTCGCGAGCGGCTTCGAAGATATGCCAGTGAGATTACACGGCCTTGTGGAGTCTGGGCCGCTCATATTCCGCGACTGAAAGAAACACCTGAGATGGGTTTGCCCATTCTCGAGCCGCTTCGGGCCGATGAATCCAAATATGTTCGTGATTCGGTTGCGAATTGGTTAAACGATGCCAGTAAAACTCGGGGCCCGTGGGTTCAAGAAGTCGCATCGCGTTGGACAAAAGAGTCTTCGTGTCCCGAAACCGAATGGATCCTGAAGCGGGCGCTGAGAACATTGAAAAAGAGCAAGCAGAAATGAATGCGTCTCACAAGAGTGTGAGCAAATCAAATGACTTAAAGAGAAATAACAATGATCATGAACATGCTCAGTCAGTCGCGTGGAAAAGTTCAATGGCGATATTGCATATTGCGCATTTATCCTCGCTCGGAAACTGAGTGGTTCTATCGTGTTGTCGAGGCGACACTTACGTTCAAAGTGAATAAGAATGGGCAATGCAGCGAGTTGGAGCTGTTTCAGAATGGTGCTCGAAGAGCAGCCAAGCGTATTGAATGACGAACTAGTACATGTCGTGCGTAGCGCGTTCGCTAACTAGGCCATGCGAGCTGGAATCAACGATTTGCCAACGTACGGTTGCAATGCTTTGGGTATACGCACGCTTCCGTCCGCTTGTTGATGATTCTCGAGGATCGCGATGATCGCTCGGCT
>JANPLJ010000153.1:0-3187 GCA_031426475.1 Pirellulaceae bacterium
CCCGGCAGATTTATCCGCTCGGGACTAATCGGGGCGTAAAACCTTGAATCGAGGAGTCAGGTGTGATCGTCAGCGGCCGGAGCCGCTGCCCCACGGCGGCCGGAGGCTTTCCCACTTTCGAACGAGGCCCGCAGGCATCAAACTGGAACTGAACCACAATCGGGAGGGCGACGCGGGCGACGCTCCTGCGGAGCCACGTTTGGATCTCATGCGATTTGCGACGTTTGACTCGGCAGGAGCCTCGTCCGCCTCGTCCTCCCGTTTCGTCCTGTATTTCATTCATGGGAAAGTGGGAAAGCCTCCCTGCGATTCCGTTCGCAGGAACGCTGACGCTAACGAGCATAATCGTTATACTGATTTCTCTCGCCAATTTGGTTTTTCCCTCCCTTCGATTGAGAGTCGACTTCCATGAAAGTTTTTCGTCTTTTCATTTTTGCATTGCTGTTCATCAGCATTTCCGGCTTACTTTCGGCGCAAGAAGCGGCCCCTTTACCGATCGATTCGAAGTTTGCATTACCAGCAACCGACGATGGACTGCCTGGCGTCGGCGCACTTCGCCGGTACGAAAAGTACGTGGCGACATGGGGACAGAGGAGAACGCTTTGGTCGAAGAGTGTCGTCGAAGACCAGAAGGCGCTTGTGTTGCTCGGTGATTCCATTACGCAAGGCTGGGGGACGCGGACGGAAAAGGAGTTTGCAAACGTCAAGATCGCGAATCGCGGCATCGGAGGCGATACGACTCGCGGAATGCTGATTCGACTTGACGACGTGCTTGCTCTCAATCCAAGTGGCGTCGTCATGTTAATGGGGACAAACGATATCGGTGAAAAGATTGAACCCGAAGCGATTGCGGGGAACGTTCGATTGATCCTCGACAAACTCAAAAAGTCGAACCCAAAAATGCCGATCGTTCTCTGCATGGTTTTCCCAAGTGCCGAATCGAAGGATCGTCCATCCGATAAGATTAAAAAGTTGAACGAGCTATATATGGGACTCGTTAAAGGCGATCCGCAAGTGACCGTCGTCGATACATGGACACTGTTTGCTGACATGGCGGGCGACGCAAAAGCCGACTTGTTTCCTGACCTATTGCATCTCAACGATGCGGGCTACAAAGCTTGGGCTGCTGCGTTGCGACCGGTGTTTGCAACGCTCGGATTCCTCGAGAACGAGCCCGACACGTTTCAGGCAGAGCCAGGCTATGTCAGTCTTTTCAACGGACGCGATCTTACCGGATGGGGTTATCAAGCAACAACCGAAGAAGAGATGGCTTCGATCAAACGTTCGCAAGCCAAGAATCCGAATCAAGCCTTGGCGCGTCCGATTATCGAGAAGGCAGTCAAGTTCGATGGTCAAAAATCTACCCCTGAAGGTCGATATGTTGCCAAGAATGGGCGCCTGATCGTAACGACACCACCCGAAGGCCGAAAGATCCAGCAGCTATGGACGACCGCCGAGTTCGGAGGAGAGTTTGTACTGAAGCTCGAGTTCCGAGCGACGCCAAACGCAGACAGCGGCGTGTTCATTCGCAAGCCCCAACTACAATGCCGCGATTTCCCGCTTGCGGGTCCTTATAAGGAACTCAAGAACTACAAGCCGCAGGATTGGAACGAATTGGTCGTTGAGACACACGGTGATACCGCGCGATGTACCTGCAACGGCGAAGTGCTAGAAGAAGCTTTCAAGATCCCGGCCAGTGGACCGATCGGACTCGAGGGCGATCGTGGGCAGATGGAATATCGCCGAATCCGAGTCAAGGTAACTCCAAAGTAGGTTCGATCGTCGAGTAACAGGCCCCGGTGATGCGACTTTGACTCACGCTGGATTGTGACGGACCACCAACCAAACTGGTAACTAGCTAGGCAAACGGACCTTATCAGCTATGATGAAGCAACTCCCTTCCTGCTCGTGCCCGCCCCCAATTCGTTGAGGAATCCAGATGTTTCAACGTCCTTCACCCGGGCGACGCCTGTTCTTAAAAGCGGCTGGTGTTTCGCTAGCTTTACCGGCGTTGGACTCGATTCCCAAATCGATTGCAGCGCCGTTGCCTGATACGTCCGCTTCGAATCAGACGCCTCCCCGGATGGTATGTATCGGCAACATGCTCGGTTTTTATCCGCCAACGTTCTTTCCAGAGAAAAGCGGCGCTGAATATGTCCTTCCCAAAGTGCTCTCGCCATTGGAGAGTCACCAGCGCGATATGACCTTGATCTCGGGACTCGATCACGGAGTCAAAGGCGGGCACTTTGCGATACACGCATTCTTGAGCGGAGTACGTTTGGTCGATGCGAAATCGATGCCTGAAGCCAATATGAGTATCGACCAGCGGGCAGCCGAAGCGGTAGGTGGACTGACTCGGTTTCCTTCGCTCACGATTGGATCCGAGGACGGCATCCATGGTGGCTGCCAGATGTGTTGGACTCGCAGCGGAACTCGCGTTCCCCCGATTACCGGGCCGAAGGAACTTTTTCAAAAACTGTTTGTGTCGGATAACGAACATGATCGATTGCAAGCGGTAGACCGCATTTCGCTGAATGCGTCGATTCTCGATTCCGTTCGGGCAGACGCGAAGAGTTTAGAGAAGCAATTGAATACTCGCGACCGATCAAAACTGGACGAGTACTTGACGTCGGTGCGCGATGTCGAGCGTCAACTGAAGTTGGATCGGAAATGGACGAAGATCCCCAAGCCTAACCCTGAGATCGAAGAGCCTGAAAACGATGATATGGTTTCGGATCTACCTGAGCTGTACGACTTGATCGCGCTGGCACTTCAAACCGATTCAACGCGCATCGCAACCTTGGAGATTGCTGGGGGATTCAACGCACAGTCGCTGGGTTTCAGGAAAGACCATCATGCTCTATCGCATCATGGTCAAGTGCAAGAGAGCATCGATGCTTTGATCAAGATCGAAACGTATCAGATCGAGCAGTTTGCGAGATTCCTCGACAAACTGAAATCGATCGAAGTCGGGGGAGCCAATCTTTTTGATCAGACCATGGTCTTATTTGGCAGTGGGATGGGGAATGCGAACGCTCACACCAATACGCATTTGCCGGTGATTGTGATTCCGCCCGCGATGATGCAGCTTCAAGCGAATGTGGGTGAATCATTGCTCGCTTGGATGATGCGAGTTGTTCAAGCGGAGATCAACGGAAGCCGCGAACGCTATGCCGCTGAGTGCGAC
>JANPLJ010000154.1:0-1532 GCA_031426475.1 Pirellulaceae bacterium
AATCGATGTGCTTGCCAACGATTCGATAACCATCCTGCATTTGAACTCGCTTTTTCACAAAAATGGTACGGTATTGTTCGGGTCTCATTACAATGACCGAACTGGTCACAGCATCAGCAATGCTGGTGACGTAAATCGCGATGGGTTCGATGATCTTCTCATAGGTGCTCCTAACGCATTAGCTCCAGGAGGGATCGCGACTGGAGATCCCACAACCGACACGACTCGAGGGCTGGCAGGCAAAACATATCTCGTCTACGGCGGACCAGTGTTGCCAGAACAGATCGACCTGCTATCGCTTGGCTCAGCAGGTGTCGTCATTTCAGGCGCCGAAAAGTACGACACTACCGGCCGACGGGTAAGCGGAGGCGGAGACATCAATGGTGATGGATACGCCGACATCGTCATCAATGGACAAGATGGAGGCGTGTTTAGTAGTGGCCCTGGAATCAGCTACGTCGTTTTTGGCGGACCGGCTCTGCCACAAGCGATTGATCTCGATGTACTTGGTCCTCAAGGCATCACACTCTACGGACACAATTTGGCGGATGAGAGTGGTTCCAGCCTTGATTTCGCCGGTGACTTGAATGGAGATGGAATCGATGATCTTGCAATCGGGGCGTTTCGATCAGCCGGTTTCGCAGATGAAAAAGAGAGTGCTGGAGAAACCTACATCCTGTTTGGGAAGACAAGCCTTCCGGAGAAAATTCATTTAGGCGAGCACGGTGCTGTCGATCTAACGATTTATGGAGAAGATTGGGGAGACCATAGCGGCTTTAGCGTGAGTCGAGCCGGAGACGTAAACGATGACGGTTTTGATGATTTGCTCATCGGAGCCATATTGGCATCTACCGAAAGTCTTGGTTCTCGCGACCCCAATAGTCGAGTCTCCCTCGTTATCCCACATGCCGGAGGCTCTGCAATCGCTGATGGTTCGACATTCTCGATCACGTACATCGACAATCAACAACCTAAGACGCTAGTATTCGAATTTGATGCGAATGCGAGCGGGCCATCCGTCGCCACCAATCACTTGATTGCTGACTACTTTTCGAAATCACCTGACCAAGTGGTAGCGCAAATCGGTAGTGCCATTCATGACGCATTCGTTGCTCGGGGACTCATCGTCAATCCCCTACCTCGACAGAACGGTCGACTCGATCTTGAGATGTTCGACGCTCAGGTGGATATACAGTTGGCACCGGCATTCGTGATCGAACATCGTTTTCTCCCTACATATGGAAGTGAACGTCCGAATGGGGCGACATATTTGGTTTACGGCGGAAGTGCCCTGCCGGATGTGTTAAAACTGGAAGACCTTGGCGATTCTGGAATAAAGATCTACGGAAATCTCTTTGCTGGTCCAGGTGATCTCAACTATGAAGCAACGTCGATTCAGTTTGGCGCGAGTGTCAGCGGGGCAGGTGACGTCAATGGCGATGGCTACGACGACATCCTGATTGGTGCGCCGAGATACGGAGGCCATACCGGGGTTGCCGTATTAATCTTCGGTAGCAAGCAGCTTCCACGAC
>JANPLJ010000155.1:0-12797 GCA_031426475.1 Pirellulaceae bacterium
TTGCTAGATCTCCTCCAATGGGTACCGAGTCTTGAACCGTTGGTAACTTTCCCGGCGATCCATCGGGATCTGAATCTCATCGTCGACGAAGTCGTCCGATGGGAGCGACTCTCGAAAGCCGTTCGTGAATCGGCAGGAGATTTGTTATCCGAGTGTCTATATCGTGAAACTTATCGAGATCCAAAGAAAGATGGAGCTGGCAAGAAACGAATTCTACTGACGCTGGTACTCCAAAGTCGCCAACAAACATTGACCAGCGATCAAGCGGATCAAGTAGTGCAACGAGTCATCGATGCAACCGCAAAAGACCTCGACGCAAAACTGCTTGCGTGATGCCAACCGTATTGCTTGCTTGATGCCAACCGTGGGTCAGCGGCTCCGCCCGCTGACAAAATACTTCTCCGCGAACGGAGTCGCGGGGCCACTGGTCGATGTCACTCGCTACGTTTTCTCAACCGTTAGCGTTGTGAAAGACTTCAGAATCTGATAATCGTCAGGGAACGTGTGAAGCGACTGGACGATGACATGGCGCAATCGTTCTTCGATGTGGATGAAGCTGACTGCTCCCATGGGGATGCGTCCGCTGGAGCCAAAATTTTGGCATAGCCCGCGTTCTTCGGTCGATTTGCTCAACTGTTCGTGAACCATCCAAAAAACATCAGGGCCAACTTGTTCGATTTCGAACTTTGTTTGATAGCAAACGTGCCGTTTGACTTCGACGATTTCGACGCCTTTAGCACGAAAGACTTGTGAAATAAGCCTTCTTTTTTCTGGCAATGCCTGCTTGGCTGAACAAACCACTTCACTCATCGTTACCGTTCCACTGGAAAACGTTAGCAGATGGCCGTCGCTTGTGATATCGATTCGCAAGCGATAGTTGCTGCGTTCAATGTTTCGGCTTCGATGGATATGAAACAACTCAGGATGGACAGATCGACCAAGTAGAAATAGTGCGTGTTCAGCAACCTTGGGTCGTATCGAAAGCATCAGAATCGATTCTCCAGACGAGATAAAAAAGCGACGTTGAAGCATTCCACTCCATCGTCGTTGCGTCCGACAGTATAACTACCTCGAAGGGTCTTCACCAAGATCATTCGACGATTCTAAGAGGATAAATTTCTTTTCGAAAAAAATGCTTATAATGGTGTTGACAAACGCTTTCTTTGAGCGACTGTCGAACGCATGACGTGCGACTAAATCGAAATCGAATAACGCAAGTTGGCAACTGAGGAGCAAAGGCTTGGACATAGTAATGATCAGCGCAGAGGCACTCCCGTTTGCCAAGACCGGGGGGCTTGCCGATGTATGTGGTGCGTTGCCAAGTCGCTTAGCTGCGATGGGCCATCGTTGTAGTGTATTCTTGCCCGGTTATACACGAGCGCTGCAAGCTGGTTATGCGATGCATGATACCCACGTTGGCTTCGTCATCGAAATTGGCGGTAAGTTTGTGGCGGCGAGAATCCTCAAAGCGACGCTTGATGACGGTCTCGTCGATTACTACTTCATTGATCAACCCCATTACTACGGCCGCCCGCATCTCTACGGCGACGAGCATGGTGACTACAACGATAATTGCGAAAGGTTTTCTTTCTTTTGCCGCGCGGTTGTGCAAGCGATCGAGCGATTGCGGCTACCCGTCGATATCGTTCATTGTCACGACTGGCAATCGGGTTTAGTGCCTGCCTATATCAGAACGAGATTTGGCAACCACGCATGGTATGATCGAGCCGGCTCGGTCATGACAATTCATAACCTCGCTTATCAAGGTCGATACTGGGTTCATGATATGCCGCTGACAGGACTCGATTTCCAATACTTCAATTCAGAGCAAATGGAGTTCTATGGCGACCTTTGTTTTCTAAAAACAGGCATCGTTTTTGCCGACATGGTGACAACGGTAAGCCCTCATTACGCTAAAGAAATTCAGCAGCCTGAATTCGGATGCGCATTGGAGGGCGTTTTGCAAAAGCTTGGCGATCGCATGATTGGGATCGTCAACGGTGTCGACTACAAGCAATGGGATCCGTTAAATGACGTCACGTTACCTCAGACGTACAGTGCGACGAACTGGAAAGCTGGGAAATCGGCTGCTAAAGCCGCCTTGCAAAAAGAGCTTGGGCTGCCAGTTGTCGATGATGTGCCGTTAATCGGTTTAATCGGTCGACTGGCAAGCCAGAAGGGCTGGGATCTCGTCATAACCATGCTTGAACACTGGGCTTCCACCCGCAACGTTCAATGGGCGGTTTTGGGAAGCGGCGAATTGCGGTTCCAGAATGCGTTGCAGGAAATCTCGAAGCGTTTCCCCGACAAGATCGGGGCTCGCTTGGAATTTTCCGATCGGCTGGCGCATGCCATCGAGGCGGGGGCGGATATGTTTTTAATGCCCAGCCAGTATGAGCCATGCGGCCTAAACCAACTATACTCTCTCAGGTATGGTACAGTTCCGATTGTGCATGCGGTAGGAGGATTGGTCGATACTGTCACGGGGGTAACGGAAGCAACGCTCAACCAGCGAACTGCAACAGGCTTTTCCTTTTACAACTATGATATCGGAAGCTTGACGCGAACGACCGAGCAAGCGATCGATCTATATCAGCGTGAGAAGAACATCTGGGCGATGGTCGTCGAGACTGGCATGCAGCAAGATTGGTCGTGGGGAAAGAGTGCGGAACGCTACGAAGCGGTGTATCATCGGATTGTGACAGATAAACGAAACAAGAGCCATTGATAACGTGATCAATGGCCACCAGCGAGTTGTCTTGGGGCGAGTATAAGATTGGTCTCACATGAGCGAAACTCGCTATGACTGGTTGGCTGATCGTTGGGTTATCTTCGCTCCTCACCGATCTCAGCGTCCAGATGAATTTGTTACGGTGAGTAGCCCATCTCCGGCCTCTTCCTCACGCCAATGCCCATTCTGCGTGGGGCAGGAAACTCAAACGCCAAGCGAGGTGCTGGTGCTTCCTCGTCGCACTGGACCTCGACAACCCTGGCTAGTTCGTGTCGTTCCGAACAAGTATCCCGCCTTGGAACCGCTCCCCGAATTTTTTGGGCAATCGAAATTCGAGAGTCTATCCAATGATCCTTTATCATTGACGTCTTCTGATGTGGCGTCGCTCGGCAGCAGCGTTGCGACGATCGCGCAGCCCAAGACTTCGGTCCTGTTTCGTCGACGAAAGCTTCAGGGGGCTCATGAAGTGATCATCGAGTCACCAGAGCACCTCAATAGTCTTACCGAACTGAGCGAGTCTCATGCCTTGCTTGTTTTCGAAGCCTTTCGCAAACGGCTGATTCATTGGCGAGCGCACGATTCGCTTCACTATTCAGTCGTCTTCAAGAACATGGGCCCAGAGGCTGGGGCGTCTCTGTCGCACACGCACAGCCAATTGATCGCTACCAATTTTGTTCCACCCGATGTTCAACGATCCTGCCAGAGACAGCAAGAGTATCTCGAAGAACATCGACGCGGTTACTTCGAAGACATGATTGCCCAAGAGCTCGCTGCCAAAGAACGCATCATTCTCCAAAGTCCGAATTTTGTCGCGGTCGTTCCATTCGCCTCGCAGATTCCATACTTCGTTTGGGTGCTTCCACGCGTTCAACAAGCGAGGTTTGAAGAGGTCAACGATCGAAAGCTCGCGGAGTTTTCAAAGATCGTTCGGCGTATGCTTCGAGCTCTCGAAACGCTCTTTCCGAATGTCGCCTACAACTTTGTGCTGCATACGAGCCCGTTTGCGTCGTGCTTGGATCGGGCTTTTCACTGGCGCATGGAAATCTTCCCACGGCTTACCAAAGTGGCAGGCTTCGAATGGGGATCCGACTGTTTTATCAACCCCGTTTTGCCGGAATTCGCTGCCAAAGAATTGGCAAAGTGGGCATAAATCGTAGGACAGACTTGTTGGTTGACAGGTCCCTCGAGCAATCGACTGTTACACTGACGTCCGTATTCAATCCTTGTACCATCTTCCTGGAGTTTAATGTGAAGCCGAAGTCTTGTTATTTGAATTGGGGGAAATTAGCGATTCTCTGTAGCGTCGTTTGCAACGTCGCTCCTGCCGATGATAACTGGGCTCGCTTTCGAGGTGCGAATGCATCGGGTGCGAGCAATGGTGCTCAGATACCGCTTACTTGGAGCGATAAGGAGAATCTCGCTTGGAAGACCGCCTTGCCAGGACACGGTTCGAGCAGTCCGGTTGTTCGTGGTGGAAGCGTCTTTTTGACCGCCTACTCTGGTTACGCGCTGGATTTCGAAAAGCCTGGCGACTTTGCGGATCTTCGTTTACATACGCTTTGCATCGATTTGGTATCGGGAAAGATTGTTTGGGACGAGACGATCGAACCTTCGAAGCACGAACAGGAAGCCAGTCACCGTATCATCGATCACGGCTACGCATCTCCGACGCCGACCGTCGACGACGAAGCGGTCTACGCGGCGTTTGGTCCGTCAGGGGTTGTTGCATATGACCTGGCCGGCAAGAAGTTATGGCAGCGGTCGGTCGGGACCAACACAAAAGGTTTTGGGGCAGCGTCGTCGCCGATCCTGTACAAAGATCTCGTCATTATCAACGCATCGATCGAAGACCAAGCGGCATATGGGCTTAACAAGAAAACCGGTGAAGTTGTTTGGCGGACCGAGGATATTCGTGAAGCTTGGACGACCCCATCGTTGGTAGTTTTGCCAAATGGGTCGACGGAATTGGTGATCAATCAAAAGAATTGGATTTTTGGACTCGATCCCGAAACAGGAAAAGAACTCTGGCGCTGCAAAGGAATCGAAGACTATGTCGTTCCATGTGTCGTCGTAGTCGGTGACATGCTTTATTGCAGCGGCGGACGCCAAAATCGAACGATCGCCGTTCGCGCGGGGGGGCGCGGCGATGTCACCACAACTCATAAAATCTGGGAAATCGTGGCCGGCGCCAACGTAACATCACCGCTCTACCATGATGGATACTTATACTGGTCACACGACAAATCGATGGCGTTATGCGTCAAGGCTTCCGATGGCCAAGAGATTTATCGCGAACGCCTCGCAACATCCGCTCGAATCTATGCGTCGGTAGTGCTGGCTGGCGATAAACTACTAATGACGACTCGCGACGCAGGCGTCATTATGTTGGCGGCGGAACCGAAGTTTCGTGAAATCGGTATCAATCGACTGGGCAGTGAAGACGAGAGCTTCAATGCAACACCTGCGATTATTGGCAACTCGGTACTCCTTCGGTCCGATCAATTTCTCTATCGTATCGCCGCCGCAACAAAGTAGCTGTCTCTCGCTGGTCTAATCGTTAAAACCGTTACCGACGCTAGGGTCAACCTGACTGTTCCGTCTTGAATCGTTTGCCGCTGGTTGTTCTCGATGCTATATGCTTTGGGCTAAGATTTTCTGCCCAGTACGATTACATCGTTTATAGCGAATTTCGGTAACATCATGGTTGTCCTTTTCGGTTGCTTCGTAGTTACAGGTTGCATTCTTGCAGGCTTCGTTGGCTCAGGGGGGCACATCGGTGCATTGATCCAACCATACGAAATCCTGGTGATCGGCGGTGCATCGCTTGGCGCATTGATCATCATGGCGCCGGTTAGCACGCTCATGGGGCTTATGAAGGGCGTGCTCCAAACCCTCAAGGGAAATCCCTACGGTAAAAAAGCTTACGAAGAGTCTTTTCAAGCGCTGTATGAACTATTTCGTACCGCCAGAAAGGATGGGATGCTGGCATTGGAACCACACATCGCCGATCCACATAGTAGCGCAATATTCGCAAAGTATCCCAAGCTGGCTGTGGATCATCACGCAACCGAGTTTATCAAGGGGGCTTTTAGTCCAATTATCGATGGTTCCGTAAAACCGGAAGAGCTTGGCGCTCTATTGGAATTGGAGTTGGCCGCGTTGGAAGAAGATCATCATGCGCCGATCGTTGCATTGACCAAGACGGCCGACGGTCTGCCTGGCTTCGGGATCGTTGCAGCAGTTCTTGGGATCGTGGTGACGATGGAACACATCAGCGGGCCCGTCGAGGAAGTCGGTCATCACGTGGGTGCGGCGTTGGTGGGTACGATGTTAGGAATTCTTATGTCGTACGGATTCTTCGCCCCGTTGGCCGCGAAGATGGAAGTTATCGCACATTCCGAAGGCGCTTACTTCAGGACTCTCTCGTCGGTGATGCAAGGTTTTTTCGGGGGCATGCAACCTAAAATGGCAATCGAAACCGGACGGCGTGGGCTCGGTGCTGATGTTCGCCCTGCACTGGACGACATGGAAAAAATGCTGAAGGCGATCGATACAGGTAGCGTGGCCTGATAAAGCACTTCGCTTCGTGTTTATCGTCTCATAAAACTCTCGAATAGGAAATAATAAGATGGCTGGCGGCGGAGGAGCATGGAAAGTTGCGTACGCGGACTTTGTGACCGCGATGATGGCCTTTTTTATGGTGATGTGGCTGACATCGCAAAAGCCAGAGATCAAGGAGGCCGTCGCCGAATATTTCAAGAATCCATCAGGCCGCAAGCTAACTGGAAATCCGAACTCGTCGCTCCTTCCCAGTCGCAGTGAATCGTCTGGAGCTCGCCGAACGCGAACGCGAGGCCAAGATGCGCCTGTTCCTGAAAACAAAATGAACGACGAAGGCAAACGGACGAACGTCGGAACGATCATCAAATTCGATGCGAACACGACGGCTTTGTCCGGTGAAGCTCGGAAAAAACTCGACGATATGTTGCCCGAGCTTCAAGGCAAGCCTCATCGTATCGAAGTTCGCGGACATGCCCTCAGCGACAGCCAGCAAGCTGGCAACGTATCGCTCGACGCTCTCAACATTTCGTTTATGCGAGCGTTGGAAACAATGCAATACCTTGTATCAGCCGGGATTGAGCCAAACCGTATTCGTTTGAGTCAGGCAGGTTCATCGGAACCGCGACTGAACAGCGAGGGGATAGATCCTACAGAAAATGCTCGCGTCGAAGTCTACTTACTCGGGGAAACCTACGAAGCACCAAGCGATATGGTTCAACGAATGGTTTCGACGAAAGCAGAAGTAGCAGCCGCCGACGTGGCTACCGAAAGCGTTGAAGTCGAAAGATTGGTAAAAGGGGGGAAACCTAAAGAAGAACACGGCAAGAAGGAAAAAGTCCACTAGACCGTTTTCCACAGCTTCCTATCGTTGACGAACCGCTCGATGACTGCCGGTGCACCTGCCTCGAGCATGTCCAGGACATATTCGAACCCCTCGTCTCCACCATAGTAGGGGTCTGGGACATCTTGTGGCCAATCCGGGCCCAGGAAGTCGCTGAATAGACGGACTTTTCCCGCCGGCACGTCTCCGATCTGATGGACTCCTCGTAGGTTGTCTCGATCCATCGTCACAATAAGGTCGAACTTTCTCAAATCACCATTGACGAGTTGCTTCGCGGTTCCGACCAGTTCATACCCTCGGCGACTTGCTGCCACCTTCATTCTCGCATCCGCTGGCTTTCCCGTATGGAAACTCGCCGTACCCGCCGATGCAACGATGATTTTATCGGAATAGCCTAGACGATCGATCGTTACTCTGAGAATTTCCTCTGCTGCTGGCGAGCGACAAATATTTCCTAGGCAAACCGCCATGATCCGAAGAGGGAACTTTGTTTCAGGTCGGCTGGTATCAGTGCTCATAATGAAGTAATGCCATCTTTTCGATTTTACTACGGCTCGAGTTCAGTTCACGACGATAACGCAATCACGGAAAATATCGAAGAAGTTGATCTTTGATTTTCTGGGAAGACTAGCGACAATATAGCTAGTGCTTCATCAAAATTTAGATTTAGGCTTTCAATTCGTGGCCGATGTCGTAAGACTTCGGAGGCAGCGCAGTAAACATCGCCTTTCGCGCTGCGTCCGAATTCTGACGAATTCGGCTACCAAACCTAAAATCTAAGTTGGATGAAGCACTAGGAGTGATTTTGTATTGCTTCGAAGCATTCCTCAATACATTGTGAGTCGGCCGGGAACGATAGGCATCCATAATATGGCAAAATTGTACGAAGTTGGTGACTGGGTAGTATACGCGCAGAAGAAGCAGAGCCCAGCGCCAGGTCCTCGTGCGAAGAACATTAATCCGTCACAATATGGCGAGCTCTACTCGTATCAGGTCGACAAGTATTGGGTCGTTGCCGAGGTGAAGAACATCGGCGAACTCGTGCTCAAGACCCGTCGAGGCAAGGAGCATGTCGTTCTTTCCGACGATATTCGCTTGCGGAAAGCTCGCTGGTGGGAACGATTTTTTTTGAAGGCCCGTTTCCCCATTCTCGAAATCTGCTCGCCGCCAAGCTCTGCGTCAGCACCTTCGTCGGGGTAGCTTACGAGAAATCGTTTGTGGGGCAGCGACTCCGTTCGCTGGCAAGTTCCCGCGAACGGAGTCGCGGGACCACAGATTCCTCTAATAATGTCGCTTCTGCTTGCAGCTAGCTAGTTTGCTGGTAGGACACATTCATCTATCATTACCGATCCATGCGTTGCGGAAACGCGGTTCGTTCGCGGCTGAAGGTTGGGAGACGACTCAATGAAATACTGGTTGCCGATTCTCGCGTGGGGCTTTTTGTGTTTGCCGTTTGTGTCTTACGTTTCGTCCGCTGACGTATCGCTCGGTAAATATCAATTTCGGGTCGCGGACGGATTCAGCATTGAATTGGTAGCAGCCCCGCCGATGGTCAAGTATCCGATATGCGCTGATTTCGATGAACGAGGCCGCCTGTACGTCTGCGAATCTTCCGGGACGATCGATTGGAATAAACCCCAGGCGCCGGAATCGATGCACCGAGTGCTTCGTTTGGAAGACTTCGATGGCGACGGTGTCTTTGACAATCGGACCGTTTACGCGGAATTCGAAATGATGGCTCAAGGAAGCATGTGGCTGGATGGATCGCTCTACGTTGCGGCCGCTCCCCTCATTTGGAAGTTAACGGACACCGATGACGATGGAGTCGCAGACAAACGCGAGGGATGGGTAAAGACCACGGCAACGACCAACTGTTTGAACGATCTTCGAGGCCCCTATTTGGGACTCGATGGTTACATCTATTGGTCCAAAGGGCCAGCGCTTCAGGAATACTTGGTCGATGACAAGCCTTGGGCATCTTCAGCACGGCATATTATGCGGCGGCATCCGAAAGGCGAAAACGCTGAACCGTTGATGGTCGGAGGCATGGATAATCCAATCGAGATTGCATTCACGCTGGGCGGACAACGGATGATCACTTGCACCTATATCCAACCGCCTGGTCAGCCGCGAGACGATGGGATTTTGCACGCGCTCTACGGCGGAGTCTACCCCAAAGACATCGCGCCGATCTACGAATTCCCGTGGACCGGCCCAGATCTCTTGACGCCTCTCACGACCTGGGGAGCTGTCTCACCAGCCGGATTGATGTGCTATCAGTCGAACGCGTTTGGAGAAGGCTATCGTGGAAACCTCTTCTCAGCTCACTTCAATGGCCACCGCGTATTTCGACACCAGTTGAAGATGAAGGGAAGCGGATTCGAATGCACTAACGAAGAGCTGATCGGCTGCGACAATGTCGAGTTTCATCCGACCGAAGTGATGGAGGATGCCGATGGCAGCCTGTTGGTTATCGAAACGGGTGGGTGGTACCGTAATTGCTGTCCATCCTCGACCTTCTATCGTCCAGACGTCGACGGAGCCATCTACCGAGTGCGTCGAGCAGATGCGAAACCGATGGAAGATTCACGCGGAACCAAGATCGACTGGAAAACACGGACGATCGAAGACCTAGCCAAGCTGCTCGAAGACGCTCGGCCCGCCGTGCGACGTCGAGCAATCGAACAGCTAGCTTCATACGGTGCTGCTGTGATTCCGAAACTCGCGACGGTTCTTTCGAGCGACTCAGCTTCGATCGTCGGAAAACTGTCGGCGGTTTGGACGATCGCACGCATCGAAGATCCCAGCGCATTTGCTGTCCTTCGCAAGGCTTTCAACGACACGAACACGGACGTTCGCCAGGCTGCCATCAGTTGTATCGGTTTGCATCGAGATCGCGAATCGCTAGGAGCTCTTGAGAAACTCTTGAAGAATGGCGATCCGCACGATCGACGACTCGCTGCCGAAGCCCTCGGTCGCCTTCGAGATCCAAGTGCAGTGCCAGCAATACTGGAATCGATCGACGGCCAATACGATCGTTCCCTAGACCATGCGTTGATCTACGCATTGATTGAAATCGGTAATGTACCGTCGGTCGAACAAGGCCTTGCAAGCAAGAGTCAACGGGTTCGACGTGCGGCGATGATCGCGCTCGATCAAATGCCAGCCGGAAAACTCGATTCAAGCATCGTCCTTCGCGAATTGGATTCTCCAGATGCGAACCTTCAAGAGGCTGCTTGGTGGATCGTGTCACGGCATGCCAAGGAATGGGGCGGATCGATGACAGAACATCTGCGCAAAGCGCTAGTCGATACGGCCGAGGTTCCTGAAAAACGAAACCAATTGCGATCTCGACTAGCTCGGCTGGCACGTTCACCGGAACTGGCACAATGGATAGTCCAAGAATTGACTGCATCGGGAGTCGCTGCGTCGACCCAGATGCTGCTTCTGAAAGCAATGGGCGATACAGGTGGCCAATTTGCCGAAGAAAGTTGGGTGGTCGGACTTCTGCAAGTGCTACGCGACAGCGGTCGAAATCAAGGTCTTGCGAGTGAAGTCATCGCGACGCTCGCTAAACTACCCCCGATTCGCGCGAATAGCCCTGAGTCGAAAAAGCTATCAGCCCAATTAACGGAAGACCTACTCGTCGCGGCTCGAAACTCATCGATTGAGCCGGGCACACGATTGAGAGCCTTGGCATCGATCAAAGGTTCCCTCCCCAAGATGGATGATGAGCTACTCGTATTTCTATTGACGCAACTGGCTCCAGAACACCCCTTCGAAATTCGCGGTGCGGCTGCAGAATCAATCGCCAAGGCTAAACTCACCGAAACGCAGCAATTGCGATTAGCGAGTAGTCTCAAAAATCTGGCGTTGTCGGAACTCAGTACGGTTCTCACCGCGTTTCAAAACAACAAGAGCGATCAAACGGGGCAACAACTCGTCAACTCGCTGCTCGGCTCTTCTGCCGCAGACAGTCTCAATGCGTTTCGCTTGAAGTCTTTAATCGAGGGCTTTGGCGAGCCGGTACGGCAAGCGGCCAAACCATTGTTGGATCGATTGGAAAAATCTCAAGCAGAGCAACTCGCGAAAGCCGAAAGCATCGCAAGCCTAGTTGCTACGGCGAATCCTCAACGCGGCTTACAGGTCTTTGGAAGTCAAAAAGCCGCATGCACCGCATGTCACAAGGCTGCTAACGTGGGCGGTATTACTGGGCCGGCACTCAAAGGTATCGGCGCTCGCCGAAGCGAACGCGATCTAATCGAGTCGATTATTTTCCCGAACGCATCATTGGTGCAAAGCTATGAAACATGGAAGGTACTCACTCAAGACGGGCAAATCATCACCGGGGTTTTAATCGAGGATCGTCCCGACGAAATTGTTCTTTCTGGAGGCGTCGACAAGACATTTCGCATTCCTCGATCGAGTATTGAAGAGATGTCGCGCAGCGATCAATCGATCATGCCCACGGGGCTCGATAAACTCATTAGCGATCAAGAGCTCGCCGATCTGGTAGCGTTCTTGAAGTCGTTGTAAGGCGTTGCACGACAATAAGTTCCCGATTTCCAAAATGCCGGGTGACACGCCGATGTTCTTTGTGTTTCATCGGTCACAAATTCGTCGCTTACGCTTCCGGCTCTTATTCGGATGCCTTCGACATCTTAAAATCCCAGTGCTTCACCGACTTCGAATTCTCTTTCGATAGAAACTGAATCGACTTCAGTTCGACCAACGATTCATCAGCCGGTAGATAGATTCGAATCGTGCCAGATTGCACTTCGATCGGAATCGGAACCATGACGTCTTGCCATTCGTTATTCGCTTCAAATTTAAAATCGACCGTTTGACCGTACAACGGAAACCCCTCTTGTTCAGCCGTTCGCCATTGCACTTGCCCTGGACCGCCAGACGGCGTTCGAGCGCGAAGCTTCAATACCATCGGTCCTTCATGTTTGACTTGGGCCGTGCCGATGAATGGCTTCTTGCCATCTGCCTTGACACTTATGGCGTTCACAATCATGTTCAGTTTGCATTGCTTTGGGACCAGGCCGACAATCAAGTCTGAATCGGTTGGCCCTTTGTTTGCCGCCGATTTTTTGTTTGTCGTCGGTTTTTTGGGGGCATAGTTCGGATTGAGTTTCGGGACGAGAGCTTTCGTCTCTTTAAGGAACTCGTCAATCAAAAGATCGAGTTCAATCACTTTCGCCGGTTGTGCAACAGCAAGATTTCTTGATTCACCGATATCGTCTCGCAAATGATAGAGCTCTGGAGAGACACCCGGATCAAACCATCGAATCAATTTGTAGTCGCCGCTTCGAACGGTAACCCCTCCTTCATTGGGGCGATACGGAAAATAATTGAAGAACGCTTTGCGATCCAGATTTCCTTCTCCTCGCAGGACACTCGCCAGACTTGTTCCATCCAAATGCTGTGAAGCTGGCTTCTTCAAACCGATCAAGTCCATCAGCGTCGGGTAGATATCGATGTGTCCGACCACCGAATCGTTCGTCGTATTGCCGGGGAACTTTGAACCCCAGCTCCACATCATCGGTACTCGCGTCCCACCTTCGTAAAGCGTCCCTTTGCCATCGCGCAGGGGTGCATTGTTCGTCGGCGGGCGATTGCCAGCCAACTTCCGCCATTCGGTCATCGCGTCACTACGCG
>JANPLJ010000156.1:0-4980 GCA_031426475.1 Pirellulaceae bacterium
GACGGTTGTAAACGGATAGTCACTGCCAAACAAGAGTTTGTTCCAGACGCCATATTCTTGTACGAGCATCAAACTGTGATAGAGCTGGAACGGTCGATAATGGAGCGCACTGATATCAGCATACACGTTTGGGTGCTTGCGAATCGTCACGACGCATTCGGGTTCGTAGGGATGGCTGAGATGGGCCATGATGATCTTCACGTCTGGAAATCGAATGGCGACCCGGTCGATAAGGCGCGGCAAGGTGTAGTCTAAGCGTGCCTGTGTAACAAACGTCGTTCCAGTATGCAACAAAACGGGCAATCGATGCTTCGTCGCATAATTCCACAGCGGATCGAGAACAGTGTCGTCCGGACTGAAGCCAGCGTACATCGGCAACAGTTTGATTCCTCGCAAACCAAGAGCTTGATGCCCTTCTTCCATCTCGCGCTGCCAGTTTGGCTGCGTTGGGTCTACCGACAAGTATCCAATCAAGGTATCTGGATGAGACGCGACATAGTGGGCGACGTATCGATCATCGACCCAAAGCCCACTCAATTTCGCCTTGCCGCCGAACACGACCGTTTTAGTGTCGGCGGGACACGTTTTGCGGTATTCTTCGTAGCGTACCGTAAGATCGACTTCGACGCCGGCGCGGGCTCGACACGCTTGTCGACGAAAATCATCATTGAAATGTTCTGGGTAAGCCCAAGCGTGGCTATGGACGTCGATGATCATGATAATTTCCCTCGACCATCGACACAAAGTGGTCGAACATTGCCATCCGACTCGAGCAACCAAATGCGATCTTGCAGGTTGACACACGGGCAGATGTGATTCGGAATGACGCTGATTCTCTCGCCAACCTTGGGGCGCTTTTCTGAGGCCGAAACATCGACTTGCCCATGTTCTTCACTGAGACGCGCCATTTTCGCGTTCGGGTACTCGACGATATAGCCATACCCCGAATCCTTCGCGGGATGACACAGATCGCTGGTAAATGTTTTCGTGCCACCATCGATGACAATCTGTTTCGGAACCGCATCGCTGACAACCGTCGCGATAATCCTAGCAGCACAGTCTTCGAATGCTGCATATCCGCCACGCCATTCATTCACGTCGTTGAAAATATAAGTACCCGGTCGAATCTCGGTGTACTGAGGAACCAAGTGCGATTGATACGCCGTGGGCGTCGAACCGCCGGAAACAATTCCTGCCTGTAGTCCACTGCGACTCCAAAGATCGAGTGTTTCTTGAAGCTTGGCCGCGACCAAGCCCAACGACTTCGCTTGTTGATCGGCAGCATCCCAGATATGCCCTGGATAACACGTTAAGCCATCTAAACGAACGCCTTGAATACTTGCAATGTACTGTGCAAGCTGCAAGGCATCCGTTGGGGTTGCGACTCCGACCCGTCCCATGCCAACATCGATCTCAACCAAGAGTCCCACCGTGGTTTTCGCGGAGCGGGCTCCTGTTGCGATCGCGTCCGCAGCATACTTCGTGTCGATCGCAACTCGCATGGTGTGATCTCGAGCCAGCTCGGCAATGCGTTGGACACGCGAAGGGTCCACCATCGGATAAGCGATCAATAGATCGTTGCTCAGATCCGCCAACGCTTCGGTCTCGCCGACCTTGGCCATCGTCAATCCGATGGCACCGGCGGCTAACTGCAACGAGGCCATCTCGCGATTCTTGTGCGTCTTGGTGTGCGGGCGAATGCCCAAGGTATGTTTCGATGCGTAGCTCGCCAATCGGTCGATGTTACGCTGAACGATCTTGGAATCGACGACAAGCGCCGGTGTTGGTAGGTCGGTAAGTTTCATAGCCTATTTCCTCGGAGGGGACCAAATCAAGGTCCCCATATGATAGCGAGAATGATTCGATGATCCATTTGCGTAGTATGCAGTAACGATCCGACCGTCTGTGCGCTGAATACTGCTGGGATACCCGCAATCGTAGCTTACGAGATCATCGACCAGCGTAGTGTGCTCGCCCCAGGTTCGACCTTCGTCATCGCTCAGCTTGGCAGCGACGCCAAAACGACCAGCAACGCGGACACCGTAGGTTAACAGGATCCGGCCGTCGTCGAGCTTCGTTAGATGGCCGTTGATTTCGTTGCGGGCGGTGACTCGGACTGGTGCCTGCCACGTTTCGCCATCGTCTTCGCTTCGGAAAATGTCCATCGCTTCGATTCGAGCTGCAGCGAGCCAATTCTTGCCGCCGAGAGACAAGAGCGTCGTCTCGTTGTGCTTTGCGCCAATCGTCGATGTACGCCGCCAATTCTGGCCATCATCGTCGCTTCGAAAATGCCAGGAACGATAGCCGTTCGTTTTCGTTGATTGGCTAGGATCCGTAAATTCACCTCCATAACAGGAAACATGCAAAGAGCCTTGGTCGCCGACGAAAATATCGCCAAACGGGATGTACTCAGTCCAACCTTCATCGGGTGTGGCGAACGATTTTTGTTGAGTCCACGAACGACCGCTGTCGCTCGATCGACACACCCAGCTCTGAATAATATCATCGCGAAAGACCGCTTGCTTGGGCCGTTCGGGTTGCTTCTCGTCGGTCCAACCCGAGCACAACACCAGCAGATCACCGTTTGCGGCCAGTCCAGCGGCGACGTTCATTCGATTGGTGTTTGGATCGTTCGGCGCTGGATGGCCGCGTTTCTCCCAAAATAGTCCATCCGAGCTAACCCAGCATTCGATATCGCCAGCAACTTGACCGTGACTAGGCTTTCCGAAGATGACGGCAGCGATCGATCCGTCGCGAAGTTTTGTCAAGTTCGGCCAAGCACAAACGTTGTCGATGGAAACGTATCGTTCGAGGGCTAAATCTTTGTTGAGCGAGCGCGTTTCTTCGGCATTGCTTTGCGGAATGCAAACTAGAAGGGCCAAGAATGGCAATGCGAAAGATCGTCGCCTTTCGCTCCTAGGTTGTGAGTTTTTGTGGACGAGTCGCTCTGCGACTCGTCGAAACTCGCGAAGACGGACGAAATTCATCAAGCAAAGATACCGAGTCGCAGAGCGACTCGGCCACGTTTTCAAAAATTCACAGCCTCTCCGCGAAAGCCACGTGAATCTCGACCGAGAAGGTTGTTCTTCAACCCTCGTATCAATACGAAGCTTCGAAATTCTGTGCATCACTTGATTTCCTTGTTCGAAAATTGAATCGCATATAAATCCGCATCCTTCATGGCGAACCTCAATCGAACCGTTCGCCCGACGAGCGACGAAACTTCATCGCCGGCCTTCCATCTCGCCGCACGTTCTATTTCATTACCGATCATCTCGACAGCTTCGTCGATCGAATAACCAGGGATCGGCTTTCCGGTGTCATCTTGGATTTCAATTCGAATACCGCCAGCCGCAGACGTCGAGTAGTTCAGCATCAATCGATCACCGCGAAACGTGAGTGGTTTCGTGATCATCTCGCCTCCCCAATAGTCTGCGCTGAGCGACGAAAAACCGTCCAATCGAAGGCTGTATCGATGAAGGTGCGCCGTCGGTTGCGCGTAGTCTTGATTCAAGTAAACCGACATCTCGGTCGGCCCAGTCTGCAATATCCCGCAGGCTGGATCGTTAGTTCGTGAAACCCAGTTCTGTGGGCCGATCCCAGGCCGGATAAACGAACCCATGAACGTTCGGTCGAAAATCGACCCGCCACGAGTCGTTTGAAGGATGGCGTCCGACGTGTCTTGAAAGTACTTCAAATCCACACCCAGCTTCTCCGCTTCTTCTTTGGTGAGCACGTTTCGTTTGGGCATGAATCGCGCTGCGGTCGATATGTAGAGATGAGGTGCTCGAAAGTACGGTGCCGTTTGATTCGTGTATAACTGCTCGAGTGGAACCTCTTTCAAGTCGCTGGTGCGGTACTCCATCAACTGAACATTACGCCATGTGACAAAGTCATCGCTTTCTGCGCGAGCGATCCGACGAATCTTGTCCCGGACGACGCGGAAGTAAGCAACATACTTTTTCTCGAAAGCGGACCAAAAAGCTAAATTCTGCGAATCGAAGACCCAGTCCACACCTTTGATTTCACCGGACACTTGTTCCTTGGTCAGCGCGGGTTCATCGCGGATCTTTCTCCAATCCAATCCGTCGGCCGACACGAACGCGACCAGCCCACTTGCTTGCGTTCCTCCCAAGGCTTTATAGCGTTGGGCTTTGGAGGCGGACGGGTTACTGTCGAGCATCGGCGCAAAATTATGTGCGAGTTGCGGCTGAGAAAGCACGATGTTGTTGTCGCGACTTCCTTGATAATCAACGAGCCCTACCCGCGGACGTTTCCAGAGGAGGCCATCTGTCGACTCGGCCACACACGCAACTTCGTCCGAGCCATCCTTTGCCGCCGTCGGTTTGCCTCGATAGTACAACCGCATCCGCTCACCATCTCGAAGGACTGTGCAATAACCGCAAAACGCCCCTTCCCAAGGTTGGTCAAAGCGATAGGCAATCCCTTCGTCCTGCGGCGAATGCATCTGCAAACGAATGCCCGCGAGCGAATCGATCAAGTAATGATCGACAAACAACTCTCGGCGATCTTCCAATGCAATCGGAGCGTCGGCCTTTACAAAACAGTTCGTTCCAATCGCGAGGACAATGGACAAAAGGAAGCCAACAATGGTGCTCGCGACTTTCATCATTCATCCTCCCACCGAAGAAACGACTTTTGTATGCTTCAGGATCGTACCTTGACGAAATCGCAATAACAAGCGGGTTCAGTTTTGGGCATTGCATTTAAAAAATCGAGAAGGTGCTATCACATGCCGACTTGTATCGGTTACGCTACATGAGGAACAACTTGGTCGGCATGCCGTCAACTACCTAATTCGACTTTGCCAAATCGACCCCTTCGGCCTCGTGCCGAAGGTGAGCAGGTTTGGCAACCAGAAAATCGTTCCTCCATTTCCCTCCAACTACCTCAAACAGCTGCCTTCGGCAGCAGTTTGAGGTAGTTGGGGACGTTCGGACCTTCTTTAGATTCTGGTTG
>JANPLJ010000157.1:0-4876 GCA_031426475.1 Pirellulaceae bacterium
GGGCCGTGCAAGTTGAGGCCGCATCACCGAAGTTTTACGACTTCGGCTACAATGATTGATCTTCGTAGAGCGAAGCGTCCGTTTTTACGGACCGACTAAGCGGCTTTCGAATTCCGTTCGGGAAGCGATAGGTTGAACAAGCCGAATATCTCTTTTTGACTTAGTCCGAGTCCTCGAGGAGTCCCTGTCTCTTCAAAGAGCGTATTGATCAACTGGCGCTTTTCTTCGAGGACCAGATGAATGCGTTGTTCGATTGTGTCGAGAGTCATCATTCGGCTTACCGTCACAGCTCCTTTTGCTCCAAGTCGATGTGCTCGATTGATCGCTTGATCTTCTACCGCTGGATTCCACCATCGGTCAAAGAGGAAAACGTATTCGCAAAATTGCAGATTGAGACCGACAGCTCCTGCGCCGTAGCTCATCAAGATGACAGTATGTTTTGGATCATTCTTGAATCGCTCGATAACGGAATCTCTCTGCTTCGACGGGATTCGCCCATGATAGTGCAGCGGGTTAAATCGCTGCAATCGATCGGAAATTTTGTCGAGTGTATTAACCCATTGACTAAATACGATCGCCTTTTTTCCGCTTGCTGCAACTTCTTCCAAGTCAGCTTCGAGTCGTTCAAGCTTGCAGCTTGCGCCCGTGGATGGATCGAAATTGCATATCTGCTTAAGCCGTAAAACCAGTTCGAATACGTGTTGAATCGTGATCTCGTCGCCCATCGAGGAAAGACTGACGACTCCTTCTTTCTCAGCCGTTCGGTACGTCGCCCATTGCTCGCTTGAAAGATCCAATTCCGCATCCCGGAACAACTTTGGTGGCATTTCGGTGAGAACTTTATCCTTGGTTCTTCGAAGGATATAGTCTCGAGAAGCTTTTCCAAGTGACTTTAAATGCATATCATCATTCAAGTAACCCGGGGATAAGAATTCGAAAATGCTCACAAGATCCTCGGTCGAATTCTCGATGGGAGTACCCGTAAGAGCCCAGGATCGTGTTCGCGGAATGCTACGAACAATTTCACTGGTCGTGCTATTCCGATTTTTGATACGTTGGGCTTCGTCGAGTACGACGAGATCGAATTGGAGTGACCCTTCATCGATCAACGATCGATCCCGCATGAGAAGCTCGTAGTTCGCAATCTTGACCGGTGCTTGAGGATGGCTCCAAATCCAACTACGCTTATTGTGATCGCCTTCGATGACCGCGACAGGAACTTCAGGTGCCCATTGACGAAACTCGCGAACCCAATTGGTTACTAAGGGTTTTGGGCAGATTAGCAAAATCGTTCGCAATTCCGCCGACAGTAGCAGCATTCGAATGGTGGTGATGGCTTGCATCGTTTTACCAAGCCCCATTTCATCGGCGAGAATAGCGGCAGCTCGAGGAAAAAGAAACGCAACACCTTCGTATTGGTACGGAAACGGTTGGAAGGGAAACGTTAGCTTTGCAGAACTCACTAGCGATTCGAGCGGCGGTTGAAGTACGTAATACAAGCGGTCTTCAAGCTTAACAAGATCACCGGGCGGCCTCATTCGAGTGATGCTCGGCCTTTTTTTCGGTTGATCGATCGCGGCCTCTGTTTCGTCAAGCTGGGCGATGCGAACCTCGGGAACTATCGAAGGCGTCTGCGATTTGGCCTTTTCGTCAGGCTTCTGAAGGCTTGCGACGGAAGCATTTGGCGACTCTGGAAAAGTAAAGCCGATGGTGCGAGGAATGGCAGGCGTAAGCTGGATTGACAGTGCACGAACGTCGAGCGAGGTAAGATCCAGATTCGCGTGATCGATGACTTCGATCTCCGACAAGGACTCCAAGTTCATGTCGAAAAACGCTTCGGCGCCGAATTGCCTCAATTCGACTTCCGTAAGACTCTTAAATCCGAGATTCGTCGTCGGTTCCAATGCTGCCATGTTTCTTGGCTACGCAGCTTTCGCCGCAGGATGAGCTTCTAAAAGGGCGTCAGCAATTCGACCGAATGGTTCACTCAGGTCGACCTGTGGATCGGTTAGCTGCCAGAAAGAGCGAATGTGATCGGCATCTTCTGAACAGCTATCCAATATTGCAAGCGAATAGCTTGCCAGTTTGAATCGACTGTAAGTCCGAGAGGAACCGATGGGGCGATGATTTAGCGAATTTGAATCTGAATCGGATGGAGCAGCGGTATCGGACTCGACTAGGACGATCGGTTCGGAGGAAATGTTTCGGAGCGAAAGTACGGCTGGTGTGTCTGTAAAAAAAGCGAAAGGTGGCGACTTTGCTTTCATGGAAAGCGCCCTCGCAATCTGTTCACCACATAAAAAATCATCGAGGGTCGGCCCGTACAAAATCGACTGCGCTCGAGATGGCTTGATCGGAAGGGTACAATGAAATTCGAGGGGTCGAGCGAGATGATTGACCAAAAGCAAACCACCGAAGTATCCATACTCTGGATGCAAACGCACGGTGATGAAGCCCAAGGATTTTCGCTCGGAGATCGAAGGCATCGATAGCTGCTTTTGCTTGCGAATCGTCGGATAGACACGATTTCAGAAAAAGAAACCGCCAAGCAACTCTCCATCGAGTTGCTTATGAAGCTACCATCGGCTGACCGGGGGCAAGGCTGGATGCCGTCCCAGGCAGGTTGCGACGACGACGCAATCGCTACAATCCCTCCAACCAAAAAAGCAAACCAAATGCTCGACTTTTGCTAGCAGTTGTGAGTATACTAAGATCCTCGCTTTCTCTCGAACGCGACGCGCTGGCAATGCTCCTTTGGAATGGACAAGAGACGATATGACTCACGACAATACGCATTATTCGCCCGTTTTCCGTATTGATGTTTCGGCGGACCCAAGTACGTCGCCGGCAGTGAACGGCGATGTTGGGCTTGCGATGGTGACGCTGATGCGTCAGATGATCTGTTTGCAAGAGAAGCAGAATCAAATGATCGAGCAGCTCGTCCAGCATGCGTCGCAACCTCAAAAAGCGAGGTCGACGGAACTTCAACAGTGGAAAGACGCAAATCCTCGTTTGGCTCGATCATGCCGCAATGCAGCCGAAACACTCGCAAAAGTTCAGACTCAGTTTCTGGAAAATATGACGGAAGAAATTGTTGACAACGAAGAGTCGTTAGTCGACGGAGACTTCATGTTGAACGAATTTGTTGATCGTTTTGGGCCAAGATTGGCTCACCTAAACGGCGTTCTCCAAATGCTTGCCCAGCTGGGAAACGGCCTACCTAACCAATCGGCGTAAAGCTTTGTGTGGTCGATTTACGCTAAAGACGCCACTTGGCAAGTGGCTATTTGAATTCTTCGGGCAAGATCTCACGGCAGATCTGCCGGTCCTTGAACCGCGTTACAACATCGCTCCGACGCAGCCGATTCTCATTGCGAGGCGTGATCCCAAGAAGGGATTGATTGAACTGGATTTTGCTCGATGGGGCTTTGTGCCAGCGTGGGCGAAAGAAGTCCGTGCCAGCGCTCCGCTCATCAATGCGAGATCCGAAACGCTGGCGACGAAGCCTACATTTCAAACCGCCTTCGACCACCATCGATGCGCTGTGATCGCAGACGGATACTATGAATGGCAAGTGCTCGACAAGAAACGAAAGCAGCCATTTTGGATCCATCGGCCTGACGAGTCACCTTTTCTTATGGCAGGGCTCGTATCGATCAACCGAAACATCGACGCCGAGCAGCCCCTCCAATCCGTCGCAATCGTTACAACCAGCAGCGAAGAAACTTTATCGGTGATTCACGATCGAATGCCGGTCGTTCTAGAAAGCGCCGAAAAGATTCAACGATGGCTGTCAAACGGTCCGCTCGAAGAACACCGATTCGAAGATCTCAATCCTGCTCCGAAAGGCTATTTTACGGCTCGGTCCGTTTCGTCGCGGGTGGGCAATCCGAAGCATGACGACTCCCATTGTCTTGATCCGGCACCGATTCTTTGGCAACGAACATTGGGCATCGATGAACCGGTTGCGCCGGATACTTAGGCCATGATGATGGTGCCGACGGTGACTGGCACAAGAAAAATACCGAGCCTTTGCCAGATACGACCATTCGATGTGAGACGCATCCTAAGCAAATGGATGAAATGAGGTGTCGCGGAAGGTCGTTTGACATGAATTTTGGGGAAATCTGTTTTTGTAATTTGACAATGCGATTTGGCGACCTAGCCTTCGGATAGCTTTACTCGTTTGTTTCGATCGTCGAACGCCGCACGCAAAACCCTTGCTACCGAAAATATCTTGGAAACGATTCTACGTAAAATTGAGCGATTTGTCCGCTCGGAAGATGGTCCAACCGCTGTAGAGTATGCCGTCATGCTCTCGTTGATTATCGTGATATGCCTCGGAGCAGTTCGCCAAATTGGCAATCGTTCGTCCAGCACTTTTACCGCGATCGCACAGCAAATCTCGCCGCCGACCGCTTAAATCGGGTTTCGGCAGAAAATAATTCGAGTAGCGCTCGACCACAAAGGCGAAGTTTCTTTTGCTGGATTCATTCGAATCCGCGATAGATGCTTCGCCTTTTTTTTATTGGCAATTCATCGATTGTCGTCTGGCTAGCCTGGATTCTTCATGGCCCGTAGCCGCATTCGCCAGAACGTGGTGAAACACATTGAGTTACAGCCACGTTCTGGCGAACGTAGCTACGACAATCTGTTTTTCGGATTAAGGTGTAACTCTACGCATAGTCTTCGTTTACGCAAATATTGGCCAAGACTATGAATAATCCGGGTTTAACCGCGTGGGCAACGCCCCACGCTTGAAGCTTCGATTCACTTGCTAGATTCGAACCCCACTAACGCGCGGCCGATGGGCACGCGGTTGAACGAGTCGTTTGAAAAACAACTCGCTTGAAAAAAGTGGTGCACTGGAAATGTG
>JANPLJ010000158.1:0-4278 GCA_031426475.1 Pirellulaceae bacterium
GAATCCGATTCTCATTTTCCGATCTTGGCCTCGCCTTCGAACGTGCTTCTCGGCAGGAGCCTCGATCGCCCGGAATTTCGCTCGTATTGAACTGCGTTCGTTGTGTCGTATCTCTCTTATTACTCGGCATTGAGTTTCAACCTATGTTTGCCCAATCCAGTTCCGCCCCAAGAACGCTTGGGAAGATTGAAGTTTACGATCCCGCGATGGAGAAGTTGATCGACAAGACATCGAACATCGAGATCCTGGCAGACGGCTTCACTTGGACCGAAGGCCCCGTCTGGATCGGTACAGCCACCGACGGACACTTGCTATTCTCGGATATTCCAAGGAACAGCATCTTTCGATGGAAGCAGGGCGATGGCGTCTCGCTCTTTATGAATCCCTCCGGCTACACCGGTGTCACCTACTACGGACTCGAGCCAGGCAGCAATGGATTATTGCTCGATAAGGATCGGAATCTCGTCCTGTGCGAGCACGGTGATCGCCGTGTCAGTGTCTTGACACCGGGTGGTGGCAAGCGAACTTTGGCCGACAATTATCAAGGCAAGCGTCTCAATAGCCCCAACGATGCTGTATTGAAATCCAATGGCGATCTCTATTTCACCGATCCTCCGTATGGGCTTCCCATGCGAGAGAACGATCCTCGCCGTGAGCTTGACCATTTCGGGGTCTATCGGATTAGCCACGAGACCGGCGAGCTCACTTTGCTAACAACTCAGTTGCAACGTCCCAATGGAATCGCATTTTCACCGGACGAAAAAATCCTTTATGTCGCTCAAAGCGATCCGAAGAATGCGATTTGGATGGCGTTCGATGTACAAGCAGACGGGACGGTTGGAGCAGGTCGAGTGCTCTACGATGTCACGAGTCAGGTCGGCCAACTCCCCGGCTTACCGGATGGCATGAGCGTCGATCAACTCGGTAACCTTTGGGCGAGTGGTCCGGGAGGTATCTTCGTAATCTCAGCGGATGGAAAACCGCTGGGGCGCATCACGACTGGCCAGAAGACGAGTAACTGTTGTTTCGGTGAAGATGGATCGTCGCTCTTCATCACCGCCGATATGTTTTTGTGCCGCGTTCGAACGAAAACGCGTGGCCTGTAGAATACGTGACGATTGGCAATTTCTGCAAACATCTTCCTGATACGTTAGCAAATAAAACGGGAGAGCGACGCTCCTCGATCTCCCGTTTTGTTCTGGCGGCTGACGGCTTATTCGAGCAAGATTCTTTATCGAGTCGCGTTGAGCAATTCGTTCCGGATAGTCTTGAGCAGGTACCAGCCGTTCTTCGCATAGCGAGGCAACAGGCGACGCGGGTCGGTGATGGTACGGAAAAACCATTCCATTCCGATGCGTTGCATCCATCGCGGAGCTCGGCGAGCTTTGCCTGCTATGAAGTCGAAGGAAGCGCCCAATTGAATGCAGAAGGGGACCCCCAGCGTTTGGTAGTTTTGTTCGATCCAAAATTCGCCTTTGGGTTGACCGAACGCGACAAATAAAATGTCGGGCTTCGAATCTCGAATTCGTTGGCAGAGTTGTTCGTGTTCGTCGACGGATAGCTTTCGAAACGGAGGGCATTCTACTCCGGCGATCGTAAGCCGCGGATACAACTCCCGAAGTTTGTCGGCGGCTTGTTGAGCGATCCCTTCGTCGCCTCCCATCAGAAATATTCGATAGCCGCGAACCGAGCCTCGCTCGGCAAGCGAATAGATGAGATCGGCTCCTGCAACTCGCCCAGGCAGTGGTTGTTTGTTAAGCTTGCTTCGCCAGTAAATTGGCATGCCATCGCAAAGAACAAGCTTGCAATGCTGCGTAAAAGCGGCAAGTCGCGGGTTTTCCGAGCACAGCATGGCGTAGTTTAAGTTTGCCGTGATTGCGTAGTTCGGCTCACGACGCTGGATCATCGTATCGATGAAATCGAGCGTTTGCTCCATGTTGACTACGGAATAGTCGATCCCCCAGACGTGAGTCGATGGCAGAACCGGAAGTGCACGAGCTACTTTTCGCTCGAGTTTTCTTTCCAAACCAGCTAGAGGAACGACCGGAGCGGTAGTAGACGTCGAAACTCCCGCCGGAAAAGTTGCTGGATGCGATAGAAATTTTGAATGGCTCGTAGGAAGTGTCATAGCGATGAATGAACCACTGGGTATAAAGGGAGGACGGAAAATCCTACCTCACAATGCGACCGATGCTTCCCAACGATGCCTTCGTCTTGTAATTGGATGGATTCGAAAGCGTAGAACGTGACGGGTTTAACGAATGTAGGAGCGGAGAACGTTTGCGAAAAGCGATTTTGATAACCATCGACGGCTGGGGAACGAACTTCGTTGGTACCTATGGCAACGCGCTGTGCGGAACACCAAACCTCGATGACTTTGCCGCGCACAGCATCGTCTTCGATCGCGCCTATACCAGCTCGCCATCGCTCGACGAAGTGTTGCAATCGATATCCCATGGCCAGCATCCGTTCGAGCGGCCGTTGACTGGCCAGAACGAGCTCGCGGAAGTCCTGCAAACCGTTGGAAAACAATCCATTTTCATGACCGACGATCCCGACGTGGCCCAACTGCCGTGGGTTCAGAGCTTTAATGAATCGTTCTGTTTTGATCCGACACAGGACGATGACGGCTCTGAAAAACAAGAAGCAAACGACTGGACGGAAACTCGTTTGGCGACGTTTATCGAAGCGGCACTTGGGGAGCTAGCAAAATTCGCTGAGCAAGAAGATAGCCTTCCTGATTGGACTTGGTTACATCTTTCCGGATTGTCGAAGACCTGGGACGCACCCTACGAAGATCGGTTGCATTTGTGCGACGAAGAAGACGATCCAGAGCCTCCTCATGGAGTCGAACCGGCAGCGTTCGAAGTTCATCGAGAAACGGATCCCGATGCTATCTTTGGAGCGGCTTGTGTTGCTGCGGCTCAAGCCAAGATCATCGACGAACTATGGTCGTGGATCGAGACTTTTCTCGACGAAGTTATCGATCGCAATGAGTGCCTCGTGATCCTCGCCGGCGCTCGCGGCTATCCGCTCGGTGAACATCGGAGTGTAGGCTTCGTCAGTCAAGAATTATACTCCGAACTCATTCACACGCCGCTGATCGTCCAACCGGGCAAGATGAAGATCGGTACACGAGATTCGAATCTGGTTCAGCCAATGTCGATTTGGACAACGGTGCTGCAATGGCTAACCGATGATACGAAAGAGCAAACATTTATTAAAACGGAAATCGAGCGACATCGATTATCAACCAATCTCATTGCGCCCCACCTAGAAGATGCGAAGGATTCTCAACAAGTTTTACCCGTCATGTGCTTTGTTGCGTCGTCCGATTCCACAAGTCTGCAAGTGCCGCGATGGTCGGCCATTTGGCAACCCAATCATGATGTCGATTCGATCACCCCAACAGACGTGATTCGATTATATCTTTCGCCCGACGACCGATGGCAACAAAACAATGCAACTTCGCGAGCCATGGAAATATCCGAAACGATGCAACAGACACGCGACGATTGCCTTCAATGGTTGGCGGAGGGGTGTCCTATCGAAAGCCAACCATCGTTGCCAGAATGCCTTACGCGGCGCGTTTGACTTTGAAACATCATCTGGATCTGGGGTCTTCAGGTGTTTTGGTGCCATCGACGTTGGTGGCTTACTTCCCGTTGATCCATAGGCGATGGGGGCTTGTCCTGGGCTGTTAACAATTCGGGGTTGACATAAAGTATTTTCTACTCCTGATCCCATGGCAATTCTTCCGCATTCCATCCCGACGGGATACCAAGATATTAGCCGGGGGTCGCCGCAGAGCGGCGCACCCCCGGATACTCAACGACGCACGAGCGACCCTGAGGGGTCGAAGATTCTTCGATCCTTTCAGGATCGGCCCCCCCTTCGCCCATTGTTTCCGGTGGTGTCGCTTCGCTCAACCATGGTGTCGCTTCGCTCAACCACCGGCTAATGTCTTGGTATCCCTTCGGGATGAAAAATTGCGCAAAGCGAAAACCGCCGCAATACCAGTTTTTTAACAGTCCAGGACAAGCCCCCATCGGCTGTCTATCAATCGAGAGCACGCTACTCACATGGATGCCATTAAAATGAAGTCTCCGAGAATTGCTAGCATCGATCGAATTTTTTCCGATCGAGCTAACGCTTGCGCTAGCGACGTTCCGAAGAAATCTCTACCTAGGTCATACGATCACTATAAACCAACCTGGATTGCGGGCGTCCCATTCAACATGAAGCACCAATTACTCACACATCCTTCCGCCGTTGACC
>JANPLJ010000159.1:0-1997 GCA_031426475.1 Pirellulaceae bacterium
GTGCATTGATCACGACGCCCAGTTCAGGCACTTCGATGGCCGAATAGAGTTGAAACTGGATGCGTCGAGAGACCTGTTGGTGATCAAGATTCGGAGCAGGGTTCATAAAATGGTCTCCGTCGACAATTTCGTGACGCTTGCCGTCATACGGTATCGCGGCATAAGCCTCGTAATTCCATGATGCTTTCGTTGTGATATCGGTCGCCATATTCGTGTCGTCCATCGTATTCGATTAAATCAAAAAACGGTTCGCTTCTCGAAGAACGCTTCCTAGAGTTGATTCCCAAATTGTAACCGAACTTAACGAAGACGGATCAGTGGAGACCCATGAAAGCGGGTTGCGAGCGGATTGGGCCGGTTCTTTATCGCTTTGAAAGCGTAGTGCGTTCGTAGTTTCGAACTTCTTCTAGCCACGATCGTCCTGGCAAAACGCCAACGCTGACGCAGTAGTGATCCCAAACGGCCGCCCAAGGTAGGCTCTTGGCTTCTTCCATCATTGCCAAGCGTCCCGTCAAATCGCCGGCTTGCTCGGCTGCTCGAAGCGCCGTCGGTTCCAGCAAGGCAATCAATAACGACTTGAGCGTATTCCGAGTTCCGATGACCCAGGCTGCGATTCGATTGATGCTTGCATCAAAGAAGTCGAGCCCGATATGAGTTCTTGATAAGAGGTTATTCCGTACCAACTCAGCAGCAATCGCTTGAAGCGCGTCGTCCAAGATAACGACGTGATCGCTATCCCACCGAACTCCTCGACTGACATGCAAAAGGATCTCGGGGACATACATCAAAGTAGACGTCAGTTTATCGGCGATCATTTCGGTTGGATGGAAATGTCCGGCGTCCAAACAGAGAAGCTTCTGGTTCTTGATCGCATAGCCCATATAGAATTCGTGGCTTCCGACGACGTAACTTTCGCTTCCGATACCGAACAGCTTGCATTCGACGGCGTCGAGATGATGTTTCGGACTCAGCTTCTTCGAAAAAACCTTGTCAAGCGAATCCGACAAACGCTGACGCGGTGACAATCGATCGACCGGCGTGTCTTTGTAGCCGTCAGGGATCCAAACATTCGTCACGGTAGGCGAACCGAGGGCTTTCCCCATCGCGGCTCCGATTTCTCGGCTTGCGATACAGTGTTCGATCCAGAAATTTCGAATTCCTTTATCGGAGTGGCTCAACGTGAAGCCGTCGTTGGCTTTGGGATGCGAAAAGCACGTCGGATTGAAATCCATCCCCATCCCGTTGTTTTTGGCCCAATCGATCCACGCTTGAAAGTGCTTTGGCTGAATCTCATTGCGATCGACTTTCTTACCGCCGAATTCCCCATAGAAAGCGTGTAGATTCAATCGATGCTTGCCTGGGATCATCGAAAGTGCCTTGTCCAGGTCCGCCCGAAGTTCGTCCGCTGTCCTTGCCTTGCCGGGATAGTTCCCGGTCACCGCGATGCCACCACCAAGCGTCCCGCCTGTGTTTTCGGAACCACCGACGTCGTCGCCTTGCCAACAATGCAGCGAAATTGGGATCTTCGCCAACTTCGCGATCGCCGCTTCTGTATCGACCCCCAGTTCCGCATATTGCGCCGACGCCGTTTTGTATGCTTGCGAAATCAATTTTGTCGATTGAGCCATGAGAGGATGCCGTTGAAAGAGTGAGGTTCAAAAGAATATCGCATGATTGTGCCTAAAGAAGGCCTGCAATACCTCGATTTTGTCGCCATTTTAAAGCACAATACCGCCATGAAAAAAATCCTTCGTGTCGAAGAGTGGTTCCATCCGGACGGGTTTCCGATCAGTGTCGAGCGTCGCGACCCGCAAGAGGAATTCGGACCACACACTCATGAATTTGCAGAAATCGTGATCATCACGGGGGGAAAAGGTCTGCATGTTACCGGCGATGATTCATGGGAGTTGAGCACCGGCGACGTTTTTGTGATCAGCGGTTCTCGAACCCACGAGTACCGCAACATCCAGGGGCTCCGATTAGTGAACATTCTCTAC
>JANPLJ010000160.1:0-2829 GCA_031426475.1 Pirellulaceae bacterium
CGAATTTGAGGTAGCTACGTTCGCCAGAACGTGGAAATCCCTTTAAAACACCACGCTCCACGCTCTGGCGAGCGTAGCTACCTGTTCAAAAACAAAGCCTAGTTCCTAGATGTAACCAAGCACGAGAAAGCCTGGCGTTCCCTACGGGGCATCGGGCACAACTTCGCTACCCGCACTTGAGCCGAGTGCTCCCCAGACACCGTGGGGACTTTCTGAATTCCAATCGGGCGTGTGCTTCATTGGCCCGTTGGTTCGATAGGCGCCTGGCGAGAGCGCATCGGATGGTCCGCTTTCGACGTTGTTGCTCATGAAGCGAACGGAATTATCGAGCATCATCACATGGGCACCGCCGACGTGGAAGCTTCCAGCAGATTGAATTCCGGCACCATCATGCGTAGCGACGATGCACGATGGGCTATTGGGTGGAAGCACCGTGTTAAAGCCGTTGGAATCGTTGAGTCCATCGCCCCAATTCAAACCTCGCTTGGCGATAGGGGACTGGGCTTTCAAATAGCGGCCCGCGATGGCCGTCGCTTTGCAATCCGAGGGAAGCACGCCACGTCCAGGTGTTTTTTCTGGAATGCTGGTCGCTTGATAACCATGTATCGAAGCTTCGATCGTTCGAACGCCAGCGATGACACCGAAGGCGGTCCCCGCTTCGCCAAACGCGATTGTGTTGGAGGTACCGTCGAGACAACTTGCCAACGGACGGCCGAAGAGTTGTTGGAAAGCTCCGCGCGTTGTCGAGCCGATGACCTCCCATTCCGCAAGCTCAGGACCCCGCTGTGAATCGCCATAGCAGAAGACGAAATTGGAACGTCCCATCGAACTCCATTCACCCGGCATCATGCGACCTGGGTCCGAGGGGCATCGCAACATCGGTATTTGCGATCGCCAAGGTGTATAGTCGCCGCCCTGCCACCAGGGTTCACCATCGGCTGAGAAGACCGAATAAGGCGGTCGGTGAGACTGAAAGCCTGCGTGATAAAGATTGTAAAGGGACGTCATTTCCATGTAGGGTGACAGATCTACCATGCCGCTGACTCGCATTCCGATCCATCGCCCTTCGCGGTTCGTTTGAGGACCCGTTCGCATCGGCACCAGAAATCGGTGGGTAGATTCATACCCGGCCAGAGCGATCCCTACTTGGCGAAGATTGCTTGAGCACTGCATTCGCCTCGCCGCCTCGCGAGCTTGTTGGATCGCGGGCAGCAACAACCCAGCCAGCAAACCGATGATCGCGATGACCACGAGAAGCTCGACCAACGTGAATGCGTTCTGTTTTGCGTGTTTACCTGCCATGCCTCACTCCGGTTACGACTTCCTGATCGTAACCGAAATAATGCTCTTTTGGGAATGAATTCTTGGGAAGATTCACGCCATGAAACCGCGTCCTGTGGCGGACAGTCGCCAACTACTCGTCCAAGCTCCCTAGTTTGCTGAGGTCCAGATGTAGTTCTTCGACCAAGCTATCGAACCAGCGGCTGGCGCTGGCGGTGGTTTGCTGGACGGCGAGTGACACGACACCTCGATTGAGAGGAGCTTTCTCGAAATCGGCGAGTAGTTGTTCATCGTTCGGACTTCGTTCGACGACGCGAATCACGAAGCATTTTTGCTGAGCGGCATCCATCGCAACGGCTGCCTTTCCGATCGCTGTCGAAAAGGATTTTTCCATGAAAAGCTGACCTGGTTGGTCGATTCCTTCCACCATCGAGGGCTGAATTCCTTCGTTTCCTGTCTGCATCGGTTGCAGCCAAGTGAACATTGGTGGTTTGAGGAGCAAGGGCTGAAGGCTCTTGTCAAGCAATCGCGACCACGGATCGCTCTCGGACCCCGAATTGATCGAATCCGCAAGCTCTTCCGCGGCTTTTGTCGCCAACTTGCGGGCTTCCGTGGATTTCCAGGCCTTCGATACTTGATCGCGGACTTCGTCGAATGGCGGTACTCGGCTGGCCGCTTCCTCGACCTTCCAAAAGATGAAACTTTGCGACGTTCCACCACCAAAGCCTTGGGAAACTGCGGGTTGGAAGGCCGGAATTCGGTTGGTGAATACCGATCGCGAAAACATTTCAAAATTGTAGCCTTGGGACTGCCCTGAATCGAAATTGGTGAAGCTTCGTCCGATAGGTAATTCTTCGACGGCTACCGAATCGACCAAACCAGTTTTGCCATAGGCCAAACCAAGTTGATTGGCGACTTCGACCAAATTGGGCGCTGACGGTTGCGTACCTTCTCGGGTTTTCGGGTCGCTCGATCGGTAGAGTTGCAACTGGTTGGCAAAGTTGTCCATGAAATCACGAGCTTGATTCACGGCCGATTGCAATCGTTGCTGGGCTGGTTGCATGGCGAGCTCGCGACGTAGGTCTTGCTTGACTTCGTCAAACGTCCGGACCCGCATCGGCTTCTCAGCGTCCTTCTTTTCTCCGATCGCGCCTTCCTGCGGCTTTGCGTCTCCAGAGGTCGCAGGCGCAGTCTCGGCTGGCTTCGTTGTATCGGTCGAAGTTGCTTCCGCCTTCACTTCTGTCTTGGCATCAGCCGTCGATTCGGCCTTGGTTGGGGAAGTTGTTTCAGGCGTCGCAGCAGCTGATTCCTTGGGGATCGCGATCGAGGTATCCACCGGTGCTTCGGTGGCTGGCTTTTCCGCCTTTGCTTCCTGAAAAGCGACCAAACGCAGCGAACTTCGCTGTTCGCGACGGCTCGATTCCGACGAAGGCGGCGCGGGCTCTTTGGTTGGTTCTGCGGGTGGAACGGCTGGCGGATCCAATTTCTCGCTGCTCGACTGAGGTTCGGCAGATTTTGCTTCGGGCGTGTCAGCCGGCGTCTCAACCT
>JANPLJ010000161.1:0-2548 GCA_031426475.1 Pirellulaceae bacterium
GAAAGTGGAAAAGCCTCCGTTCAGCTCCTCATCGCTCGGCAAGCAGGGCGTGCACCTTTCTATCAGTGGAAAGTAAGCCATAAACCCAAAATTTTAATAGCCAATGCTTAACCTCCCTACTTTCAATTCCAATAAAATTAGAATTCCCTATTTCACACCTCTCCCCACTGAAAGATGCCCATCCGATGAAAAAACTACAAGTGTTGATCCATGTGTTTATTGTAGCATGTCTTTTCACTACGATCGGTTACTGCCAGCCTGCCGCCGATCAAAAACGCGACACGACTCTCAAGCCACCCAAGGGACTCAAGACCAAGCTTCCTCCCGGCTACACGATTCCTATTGTCGATATCAGCGGTCAAAAAGAGCGTCAAGTCATCGTGGATCGCGAGCCTGGCCAGTATCTAGGTCATCCGACGACGGTTTTATTAGAAGACAACAAGACGATGCTTACGGTCTATCCGAAAGGTCATGGTCGTGGGGCGATCGTTTACAAACGCAGCAATGATGGTGGCAAGAGCTGGAGCGAACGCTTGCCCACGCCGAAGTCATGGGAATCTTCGCTCGAAGTTCCCACGTTGCATCGCGTGATCGATGCAGCTGGCAAGAAACGGATCATCATGTTTAGCGGCTTGTATCCCATTCGGATGGCGGTAACCGAGGACGATGGCGCGAATTGGAGTGAGCTTAAGCCGATCGGTGACTTTGGGGGCGTCGTTACCATGTCGACCGTCATCGGCCTCAAAGAACCTGGACACTACCTGGCGTTCTTTCATGATGATGGTCGATTCATCCGTGGTGGCAGCGAAGAGAAGTATCGCGTCAAGGGACCGCATAGCGATCATACGTCGTCGGCCGCTAAACCGTGGCGATTCTGGGTCTATACATCGCTTTCGAAGGACGGTGGACTTACGTGGAGTGTGCCAGCCCCGATTGCGATGCTTCCGGATGCGAGTCTCTGCGAGCCAGGCGCATTTCGATCGCCTGATGGCAAACAAATCGCCGTGTTGCTGCGAGAGAACTCAAGGAAGTACAACTCGTTTGTCATCTTCTCAAATGATGAAGGACTTACATGGACGGAGCCACGCGAGCTCCCTGCGTCTCTGACGGGAGATCGGCATGTCGCCAAGTATGCTCCCGATGGTCGGCTCTTCATCAGTTTCCGAGACACAACACATGTCAGTGCGACGAAAGGTGATTGGGTCGGCTGGGTCGGTACCTACGACGATATTCTCAATGGGAACGAAGGACAATATCGCGTTCGCTTCATGGATAACACCAAGGGGGCTGATTGTACGTATCCTGGCGTCGAGTTGCTGCCTGACGGAACGTTCGTGACAACAACCTATGGCCATTGGATGGAAGGCGAATTAGCGTACGTTGTCAGCGTGCGATTCAAATTGGAAGAGTTGGATGGGATGTTAAAACGCTGAGAGGGACCTATGAATTAGTTTGTCAAGTCTGCACGGCCAGAGTTCTTCGATGGGTGTGCTGGCTTGGCGGTGGACCCGCGACTCCGTTCGCGGGGAGAATGTCAGCGAACGGAGTCGCTGCCCCACTGGGCATCTACCAAGCAGTCCAACCACCATCGACGACCAAGTTGTGTCCCGTGACATAGGAGCTTGCGTCGGAGGCCAAAAATAAGGCCGCGCCTTGAAGTTCCTCGGCACGTCCCATCCGGCCCATCGGGGAACGCTTTTCGAGTCGGCTCACGAGTTCTGTATTGACCGTCGAACTCGGGAAAGGACCAGGGCTAAGGCAATTGACGCGGACTTGGTCTTTGGCCCAATAGACGGCGAGATGTCGTGTTAGATGAACGACGCCCCCCTTCAGCGCATGATAAGCGGCAGGGCTTGCTGGAACGAGACCTTCATAAGCATCGGGATACGACCCGACCAATCCATACATTGATCCGAGCATGATGATGCTGGCAGGTGCGCCTCGCTCGATTGCTTGGCCGTGAACTTTTCTCGCAAGCAAAAAATAGCCGGTAAGGTTTTTAAGTTGTCGATCGAATTGCGTTCCAGTGACGGTCGACCAGTCGTCTGCCACATGTTCATGTCCGTTGTTGAAAAGGATATCGATGTTGCCGATCAAAGTTGCAGCCGCAAAGCCCGATTCGATCGACGCTTCGTCCATATGATCGATGACGACGGCGGTATGCCGAGTTACTTCAGGGCCCCCTAGACGATCGGCTGCGAGCTGGCTTTTTTCGCGTGTTCGTCCTGCGATAATAACGCGTGCACCTGCCTCAGCGAGGGCCGACGCGATCGCTGTCCCAAGATATCCTGAGCCGCCGGTTACCAAAGCGGTTCGACCGGTGAGATTGAAAAGTTGGGGAATGGGAATAATGGATTGTTCGCTCGCCATCGATTTCGCTTTCATGGGTTCAACGATTCGTTTGAAACGGGTGGAGTTTACCAGATGGACACAATGACCGACACTTCTCGCTGAATGCCACCGGAATCGACGTTCATCATTCAACGAATCCCGCTGGCTTGTCCAGGAGATTGTTAGGCTTTGAATCCCTCAGGCTTGTCCATTGGTA
>JANPLJ010000162.1:0-4392 GCA_031426475.1 Pirellulaceae bacterium
CCGGTACGGAAACCAATTGGATTTACTTTTTGTCCCATAATTGAGCGATCCTAGACTTCCTCTAATTCGACCAGGGTAACCGTAATATGAGCAGTCCGCTTCAAAATCCCGAAAGCTTGACCACGTGACATCGGGCGAATCCGCTTCATCACCGGACCACCGTCAATGTGGGCTTCCAAAACCACAAGCTCTTCAACGTTCAACGAACGCCCTTTGTTTTGCTCGGGATCTTGAGCGTTTCCGATCGCGCTCTTAATAACTTTTTCGAGCAACCTTGCGCCTCGAGCCGGTTGATATCGCAAAATATCCAACGCTTCGTCGGCGAACTTGCCGCGCACCATGTTCGCCAGCGGTCGGACCTTGCGGGCCGATATCTGAGCGTGCCTGTGGCATGAACTGAAAGCCATAACTCAACTCCAAAATTCCGTGATCGCGTCGAAAATGACTCGACCCATCCTCGTGTAACTACTTCTTGCCGCCCTTGCCGCCGTGCCCGCGGAAGGTTCGCGTCGGTGCAAATTCACCGAGCTTATGACCTACCATGTCTTCAGTCACCAACACCCGAAGGTGAGTACGACCGTTGTGGACCATGAACGTCGCGCCGACAAACTCTGGCACGATCGTACAACGACGCGCCCAAGTTGTTATCGGAGCCGTGTTACCGATCCGCGAAAACTTCTTAAACAGCTTCGGGTCTACAAAAGGACCCTTTTTGGTTGAACGACCCATAAATTGTTTCGACTATCCTAGCGGTATTGAACCAACTTGCTAAACGACTATTTCAACTTCAACTGACCATAGCGACGCGACTTACGTCGGCGAATAATTGCGGTATTCGATGGCTTGCGAGGTCGACGGGTACCGCCACCCTTGGCTGGCTTGCCCCATGGGCTAACCGGATGACGACCACCCTTGGTACGGCCTTCACCACCACCGTGCGGGTGATCATGCGGATTCATCGCAGTACCGCGAACGGTCGGACGAATTCCCTTCCAGCGATTACGACCAGCTTTACCAATGACGACTGCATCATGGTCTGGATTACTGCACTTTCCGATCGTCGCTCGGCAACGATTCGGAACGCGTCGAATTTCACCGCTCGGCAACTGCAACTGAGCCCAAGCACCTTCACGAGCCATCAAAACGGCCGAGGTACCAGCGCTTCGGCACAAAGCCGCGCCACGACCAGGCTGCATCTCGATGCAACAAATTTCGGTTCCAGGTGGAATATTCTTCATCGGCAAGCTATTACCGACTGTCGGAGCGGCTTCCGCGCCGTTTACCACCGTCTGGCCAGCCTTCAAACCATCCGGAGCAACGACATATGCTTTCTCACCGTCGGCATAATGGAGCAGCGCGATTCGAGCCGATCGATTGGGATCATACTGAATCGAATCGACTTTCGCCGGAATACCGTCTTTCGTTCGCTTAAAATCGATGATCCGATACATCTGCTTGTGACCGCCACCTCGGTGGCGAGATGTAATAAATCCCTGATTGTTTCGGCCACCATGCTTCTTGGCGCGAACCATCAGGTTCTTTTCTGGCACCGCACCTGGGGTCAGTTCGGCGAAATCGCTCACGGACGAGTTGCGTCGTCCTGGCGATGTTGGTTTGTATACTCGAATTCCCATTATCTTCTCTATCCTGTTAGCTTTCGCGGGTCTTTCGACCGCCGAACACGATTGCGTCGCGTGATGCTCTGTTCAGTACGTATCTCTTAGAAGAAGTCAATCTTGTGCTCAGGGCCCAGTTTGACGATCGCCTTCTTCCAAGACTTCGTAACACCAAGACCGAACTTGCTGCGTCGCACTTTGCCTTTGCGATTCTGAGTTGCAACGGCAACCACTTTCACATTGAACAACTCTTCTACCGCCAACTTGATCTCAGTTTTCGTTGCAATTGGGTGCACCTCGAAAGCATAGCGGTTGTTCCGCGTAGCCTTGTGGATGCCTTTTTCGCTCACCAACGGACGCAAAATGATCTGATGCGGCGTCAACTGCAGCGTTCTTGTTATGACTTGATTCATCGCCATGATTTACTCAACCACTTTCATCTAACCAACAACACTAAGCAGTCGCTCGCGAAGCGAGCCAATCCATCGCATCCTTCGTCAACACCAACTTCTTGGGACGAAGAACGACCAACGCATTCAAATCCGCGACCGGCATTACATTCAAACCCTGAATGTTTCTCCCACTCATGTAAGCATTTTGATCCAACGCACCGGTCGCAAACGTCGTCGTCACACCGGACAAACCAAGCGCCCCAAGAGCCTTGGCCATCACCTGGGTCTTCGGTGCCGTAAAGCTGAACCGATCGACCAGGATCACGCTGCCGCTCTCCAGTTTAGAAGCGATTGCCATTCGCGTCGCAGCTTGGATAGCCTTGCGAGGCAAACGATAATAGTATGACCTTGGCTGACGCGACTTCGCATGCCCACCACCACGCCGAACCGGCTGGCGTTTGGCACCCATACGAGCGTTACCGGTACCCTTCTGACGATACATCTTCTTCGTCGAACCGGAAACTTCACCGCGACCTTTTGTTTTGTTGCTGCCTTGGCGCTGATTCGCCAAGTACATCACGACCGCTTCGTGGAGAAGCTGCTTCGTAATTTTCGGTGCAATCGATCGGGGGTCGATCTCGTAATCCCCAACCTTGCTGCCTGACATATCGTAAATCGGTAATGTGACCATAATTTTTTGCCTTGAATGCGACTGCAGCTTCTACTGCACCACAACCATCAACAACACCTAACTTAACTTGTTCGATTCACGAATCATGACATAACCACCCGCCGCACCCGGAACCGCTCCGCGGACCAAGAGCAAATTGTTCTCTTCATCGATGCGGACAACCTTCAGGTTCCGCATCGTCATTCGATCGCCACCGTAACGCCCGGCCATCTTTCGGCCCTTGAACAAGTGACCTGGATAAGTACCTGCCTGGGTACCACCAGCATGGCGATGACATTTCTTAACGCCGTGCGTTGCACGCTGGCCAGCGAAATTATGTCGCTTCATAACCCCGGTGTAACCACAACCTTTGGTTGTACCGATTACGTCGACTGATTTGATATCTTTGAAAATGGCGACGGTGACCGTGCCACCCACTTCGAGGTCCGAAGCATCCCGAAACTCTCGGACATACTTCTTGGGTTCACAGTCGGCCTTTGCGAGAAGCTCGACGCCAGCGGCGGTCAGCTTGCGAGCTCGGGCACTGCCGAGCGAAGCGACATGGCCTCGTTCACTGCGAGAAGCCAAGCGACGTGGCTTATCAAGAAAGCCCATCTGGGCTGCTACGTATCCATCACGGTCAACGGTGCGGACCTGTGTCACTCGACACGGACCGGCCTCGATAACGGTAACCGTCACGGCGGTTCCGTCCTGTTCAAACACTTGTGTCATGCCGACCTTGCGGCCGAGTATTCCCTTGGTCATCGATTTATTCCGTTGATCATGTTGCCCCACAGGACACTCCGCTTCACTCAAACCTTGCTTCACCGAGCAGATTGAGCCGACTACCGACGATGGTATCGCGAGCGATGTTACCTCTGAGGCTTCCGAAGCATATTGCGGGAGCCTGTATTACAGATTCACGAAAACTGTGACTTATCGAGACGTCGCCTTGATCTTGATATCTACGCCTGCTGGTAGACTAAGCTTGTTAAGAGCTTCAATCGTCCGAGCGGTCGCCTGCTTGATATCGATCAATCGCTTGTGCGTGCGAATCTCGAATTGTTGCCGAGCTTTTTTGTCAATGTTGGGACCGGACAGGACCGTGTATCGCTCGATACGAGTTGGCAAAGGGATCGGGCCATGAACCTCCGAGTGGGTTCGCTTGGCAGTCTCCACGATCTCCATTGCGCTTTGGTCTAAGACCGCATGGTCATAGGCTTCCATTCGGATCCTAATCACTTCGTGTGAACCAGCAGCCACAGTCGCAATCCTCGTAAGAAACAAAACATCCTGGGGACGACGTCACCATGGACAGTCGTTCTCAGCTCATTAACTCAAAATCTCGTCCTCGCCAAAAAGCGAAGAGCGAAGATCGTATGAAGAGCTGAATCAATCGTCAACAGCAAATGGCAATCCGGGGGAAGAAAAAGTTCCGTTTGCTGCAAAACTCCCGGGAAAGTGCTATTTATGCCGACTGGGAAAGAGGGCCTGCATTGCGGGGTTCGGGCGGTATGGCTTGTCAGGTCGAGAAATGCCAGCAAAAAAACGGGGGCTGGCCCGAGGGGCTAGTCAAGATTATTCATAGTCTTGACCAGTATTTTACGTAAACGATTATCACGCCATGAGTTACGTCGAAATGCGAAAAATAGACTGTCGTAGCTACGTTCGCCAGAACGTGGCTGTAACTTTAGGCGGTTCGCCACGTCCTGGC
>JANPLJ010000163.1:0-1112 GCA_031426475.1 Pirellulaceae bacterium
GCTGTCATTCAGGTTTCGCCGGATGGCAAGAACCGAAGCATCTATGCAACCGGTTTTCGTGTTCCGAATGGGATGGGGTGGATGCCAGGCGATCGATTGACATGCAGCGACAATCAAGGGCAATGGATGCCCGCATCGAAAATAAACTTGTTGCGTCGCGGTGGTTTCTACGGCTGGGTTCAAACCTATGATGGAAAAGGCAAATGGGCACCCGATGGAGGCTTGGTCGATATCTCGAAAGTAGTCCCTCCGAAGACTTTCGATCAGCCGATGATTTGGATGCCGCAGGAAATTGATAACTCATCCGGTGGACAGCTGTGGGTCGATGATCCACGATGGGGACCGCTATCCGGTCGATTGTTACACACCAGCTTCGGCAAAGGTTGGCTATCTTATTTGATGACCCAAGAAGTCGATTCTGTCACTCAAGCTGCGATTATCAAGCTGCCGTTTGATTTTCGCACGGGGATCATGCGAGCGAAGGTCAATCCAAGGGACGGCCAAGTCTATGCGACAGGTCTGCAAGGCTGGAATGGAAGCGGCCGCTTCGGTTTGCTCGACCAAGGGATTCAGCGTCTACGATATACAGGCAAGCCAATCAAGATGATTACCGATTGCCAAGTCGAAAACGATGGTCTGCGCATCGATTTCAATTTTGCGGTCGACGCGAAGTCGGCGAGCGATCTTGCATCGTGTACGGCTAAGTGTTGGAACTATAAATGGCAAGCCGATTACGGTTCAGAGATGTATTCGCAGAAAACAGGAAAGAAAGGAGTCGACTCGATGAATGTCAAATCGATAAGCCTTTTCGAAGATCGAACAAGCATCAAACTCATGATTCCAGATCTCCAGCCAGTCGACCAAGCCCACATCATTTTGAAATTCCTCACAGAAGATGGTAGTCCTTTCGAAGAAGAGGTTTACTGGACGATTCATCGAATCCCGGACGTAGCCACCGTCGCGAAGACGGTGGAAGCAGTGCCTTAGACTATTGATTTTACGATACTTCTCGCTGATCGCCGGTGAGGGGACGCTTGTTCCCAGGCTCCAGCCGGCTCCAGCCTGGGAACGCACTGTCTTGGAGGCTCTGCCCACCGCGACGCAGTGGATCG
>JANPLJ010000164.1:0-3622 GCA_031426475.1 Pirellulaceae bacterium
CATAGTTCACAAAAAGTGCCCCGAACAGAGGTCTTCGAAGGGCGTGATCGACGCACCCACCCGCTATTCGCTGACTTATTGTTGTGCCATGCCTTAGTCGTCTCGGAGGCCAAGACGACGCAACCAGCGACGCGGTTTACCAAGCGGCTCTTGCTCGGAACGCTGGCAATGTTCTTCATTGTCTTGTGAGTTCCCCTGATGGGCTGGTTTGGAATGGACGAACGATTCAAACTCGAGTCTCTCGCGTGAGATACGAGCTCGTTCCAATGAAATCTCGATTTCCGCGATCCGAAGTTTTTCTTCCCATTCGCGCTGCAAGAGCCGAAGTTTTTCGCGTTCCGTTTGAAGCAGGTCATCCGCATCTAGAATATGTGCCACGGCCGCGGCACCCACGGCCATTCCATTGGTGACCGACGACTGACGCGTCAGCAACATTTTCAGTTCTTCGATTTCGTCGTCGCGATCTTTGATGGCTCGATCCCGTTCGTCGATCTCGCGTTGAGATGATTCAACGATAGCAGCAATTTGGCTAGATTGGGCACGGATTTCTGGATCGACGTTCGCGTCCGATTCTAACTGCTTGATCAACGCTTCCTTGCGCTGTTCCCAGGTCATGTTTGAATTGCTGCGGTCGGCTTGCTCCGAGAGGTCCGAGTTCTGTATTCGAAGCTCGATCGTCTCGTGCCTTGATTCCAGCAATTGTGTGCGCAAGATTTCGATCTGCGCGCGAAGCGATATTTCTTCGTCGGCAATGTCGTTCGCCGCTTGAATCGACTTTGCAAGCTCGGATTCAAGAAACTCGATCTGCTTGTGAAGCGTCGGAACATCCTTGCAGAGAGGCCGAGGGATGACATGTTCGAATTCCAGGACATCGACGTCAGCGCCGACACTAACCCCCTCGTCCGATTCCTCTTCTTCGAATGCTTGGTTCGTGATATCAAGCTCGGCGAATGACTTACCGTGTGCTCGTTCGGCGTCAATGAAATCGATTAGCGAATTGTACTCTCGTCGAGAATGTTCCAGCAGCGTTAGAAGCCGTTGATGCTCCTCGAGACTGATCGTTGCCTCGATCGGCTCGTGATTCGCCGTGGTCGAAACGAAGTCTTTGTCAGGTGCAGAAACACTCGAAATCTTCGACAAGTCGAGGAAAATCTCGGTCAGCAAGGTATCGAGTCGCTGAGCGCGATCGACTAACGCTTGACGCCGGAAACGCTTAATCGTTCGCAATCGCCGTCGAAGCAATTTTGCTTTGGACGCAATCGTTTCGAAGGTCTCAGTCGATTTGGTTTCGGGACGAGTCATAAAGGATACATACGTCGATTCGCACCCGAAAGCAAGCTACTTGCAAGAACTTCGAAACACCCGCAGCCGACAAATCGAATTCCGTGATATAATTTGCCGGTTGTGACAGTTATAGGGCCTATTGCTTGGAAAGTGAGCTTAAGATTTCATTGTGAAAGCCGAACAAGAGAAGATGACCTTTGAGGGGGCTCTTTTAGCGTTGGAACGTATTGTTCGCGACCTCGAACAAGGCACCTTGCCGCTGGAAAATTCGCTCGAAGAATACGCCAAAGCCACTCATCATTTGAAGTTTTGTTACGAACGACTCAAACAAGCCGAGCAAAGTGTCCAGCTTTTGCGAGGCATCGAATCGGACGGAACGGCGAAGACCGTACCGTTGGATGCGTCGAGCGATTCTTTGGCAGACAAGCAAGCCGCACGGGGAAAACGTCGCTCGGCTCGCACCGACGTCGATGAATAGCCCTACATTCGTTAAACTCGGCTCGTCTTGGCGGAAAATCGATCGGTGAATTCAAGTATTTGGTGAGAACTTCCAGCGTGCGACTAAGCTGGAAGCTATGTTCACCGAATCTAAAAACAGCTTGTTCGAAGTGCTTGATTGGGGTCCATTTCTCGTCAAGCATGCTTCCGTCATGATCACGATCGCGCTGGGTTCCACTGGGCTTGCGATCGATCCGAATTGCATCGCCAAGGTTGATTGGACAATGCTCCCTTCCACCTACACTCACGATGCGATGGGCAACCGCGTCAAACAGTATGCCCAAGGTGTTGAACCGGTTTCGAACGAGAGTCCCGACTTTCAACGAAGCGGTTTTCGGCATACGCGATCATCTCTTCAAGCTGGGAACTCAAGCGACAATTTCCATATCGTCGAACGTTGGGGTGGGCCAGTGCAACCTTACGGTGAATGGCGCTATCCGTACCGCCCCTACTCGGTACCTTACGGCGCGTGGGGACCTCAATCGCCTTTGGTCAACGCCCCTCAGAACAACTCGTGGAATGCTAATTTTCCGGGTTTTCAACCAGGGCAAGGTAGCGGGAATATGTGGCAACCCAATATGGGCGGCATGGGAGGTGGCTGGCAAGAAGGACAGCCAGGAGGCCATCCGCATGGCAATTGGAACGGTAATGGGAACGGTAATCCTTGGCAGAACGGTTTTAACAACTTTGAATTCGGCGTCGGGCCAAACAATGCGCTGCGTCCTGACCAGGACGACTTCTACGCGCCGGCCCCCGAACCGCCACCAGTTTCCGATCGCGACTTCTTCTTCTTACCGAATCGACCGTAGAAGCTTCGTACGTCGGACCTTGATTTTGTAGGCACGAGGCCGAATGGGTCGATTTGCGACAGTCGAGCTAGTGTACTGTCAATTGGATAACAGACTGTAGTAGCTACGTTCGCCAGAACGTGGCTGTAACTCAAAGCGATTCACCACGTTCTGGTGAACGTAGCTACCTCCAATTCGCTCTTTAGAAACAAAGCCTAGAAATGGTCCGCAATCTTAAGGCGACTCTCATGCGGAGCCACGTTTGCATCTCATGCGAATTGCAACGTTAGCCTTAGGGCGCTGCTTCAGGTCGTTGAGGTTGATCAATTGGTACGGCGAGAGGATTGCGGTAGGGCTGCCCGGCCAGATAGGAATTGCTTTCAGCCTGAATCATTGCCGCTAAGCGGTGATCGCCAAGCGAAGTAGCGAGCTGGCTAGCCTGGTTGGCGGTTTGGACCGCATCGGAATAGCGACCACTTTCTGCCAAGCTGGCTGCCAGGGTTTGCATGAACTGAGCATTTTGCCCCTTCGTAAGTTGGACTGCCTTCATCGCCAGTTCAACAGCCTCGGTTCCGTTTCGCAACGTGTCGTCCGGGCACGTCGCTATCAACCGTGCAAGATTGCTAAGGCTGGTTACCTCGTTTGCATCCAATTTCAAAGGCCCGCTCTGAACTCGCGAATTTTACAATGTAGAACATTGGTCCACAAAGGCAAAGTAAGATAAAAAGAATGGCATCTGAGCTCACGCAAAAGAGAATGAAGATTCGTCGCAACTCGGATCGAGGATTCGTCGGCTATCCTGGAAAACCGATGATGATATCGGCGATAGTTCCTGCATTCGTCATGATTGCGTTAGCGTTCTACATCATCCCGTTCATCGAGAAGGAAGGCTTTGTCATTGAGTTCGGGGCAGCTTTTAGATTCTGGTTGCCAAACGCTTCACCACTCAGACAAGAGCGTCTGTAACCGCAAGAGCCTGAAGCGTAAGCGAAGGACTGCTTGAATCGCATTTTCGTTACGAATCATTGGCGATTGCGATGCTTGCATTCGTT
>JANPLJ010000165.1:0-9719 GCA_031426475.1 Pirellulaceae bacterium
CAACGATGATCGGTTAGGCACGCGTTTCCCGGATATGTCTCAGCCGTACGATCGAAATCTGATACAAGCCGCCCTCGAAACGGCGAGACTGAACAACATCGTCGCTCATCAAGGCGTATTCGTTGCCGTTTCCGGACCTAACCTAGAAACGGCCGCCGAGTATCGCTTTCTTAGGATGATCGGTGCCGATGTCGTAGGGATGTCGACGGTTCCAGAGACGATTGTCGCCGTTCATTCGGGAATGCGAACCGTAGGATTTTCGGTGATCACCGATATGTGCTTGCCAGATGCGCTCGAACCGGCTGACGTGCCAAGAATCATTGCGACTGCGAATGCGGCTGAGCCGCGTTTGACGACCTTGGTAACCGGGGTTCTCGATTACGAACGAAAACGCATCGCGGCCGCGAAGTAGTCTTTGGTATCAAAAGTGGTCCCGCGGCTCCGCCCGCGGAAAATTGCACTGTCAGCGGACGGAGCCGCTGCCTCACGTTTCGCGAAGCGAATGTGCGACACTAAACTTCCAAGAACAACCGTGTCGGGTCTTCGATCACTTCTTTGATCGTACGCAGAAAGGTGACGGCTTCGCGTCCATCGACGATTCGATGATCGTATGTGAGCGCCAAGTACATCATTGGACGGATGACGACTTCGCCGTTGACTGCGATTGGACGATCTTGGATGGAGTGCAATCCGAGGATGCCGCTTTGCGGAGGGTTGACGATCGGGGTGGACAGCAGCGAGCCATAGACGCCGCCGTTGCTGATCGTAAACGTTCCGCCCTCGAGATCGCCGGGCACCAACCGATTCTCCATCGCTTTTCGCGAGTAGTCTCCGATGGACCGTTCGATCTCAGCGAAGCTCATCTTTTCGACGTTCCTCAAGATCGGAACGACCAACCCCTTGCCACCACCGATCGCAATTCCGATATCGCAATAATGCCGCATCACGATGTTGTTGCCGCGAAGCTCCGAATTCACGAGTGGAAATCGCTTCAATCCCTCGCAAGCTGCTTTGGCAAAAAACGACATGAACCCCAGTTTTACACCGTGCTTCTCTTGAAAAACGTCGCGATACTTGGTTCGCAGCCCCATCACCGGCTGCATGTCGACTTCGTTGAAGGTGGTGAGCAAGGCAGCCGCGTGCTGGGCCTGGACGAGTCGCGTCGCGATCGTTCGCCGAATCATGCTCATCGGCTTAACTTCTTCGATCCGGTTTCCGGACGGCTTCGCGTCGCTGTCGGATATGTCTACCGAAGACTGGTTGATCTCGAGAACAGGAGTTTGTTTGAGGGCCGTTGGGGCGGGCGGTGGCGGGTTCGATGGAACGACGTTTTTCGCTTCGACGTGTCGATTGACATCTTCTTTGAGGAGGCGTCCTCCTGGGCCCGTTGCTGCCACTTGGTCTGGAGTAAGTTGATTATCGGCCAAGGCTCGGGCGGCGGCGGGCATGACTCGTGTGGACGAATCGTTCGACACGGGCTTGGCATCCGGCTGCGTTTGGATCGGTACAGAAGGACTTGCAGCTGATTTCTCGGAAGGCTCCAAAATGCAAATGATGTCACCGACGGAAGCGAACTCGTCCTTTGCCTTGACGATCTTCGTCAGGACGCCCGAGATCGGAGAAGGAACTTGAACCGAGGCTTTTTCCGTCTCCAGCTCGACAAGGTCTGCTCCTGATTCGACAAAGTCACCCTCTTTCTTCAGCCATTGGCTGATCTGCACTTCGGAAATGCTCTCGCCAACAGTGGGAACTTTGACTTCAACCATGACTTCTAGGTTCTGTGAATTAAGGCTACGGATCTGTAAATCGAATGCCTTAAGATACCGAGAATCGTGAAGAATGTCAGCTCCGATCCAAAATGGATTTCATTATCGCTACACTTTGCGTACTGTGATTCGAGGCAGCCATTGGATTCACTTTCCCCTTGCCCTATTGAAGCCCTATTGCACGACCGCACGTTTCGTCGAAACTAGTCAGGGGACAACGCTTCGCAAAAGGAGATTCATCATGAATCGTGAAGTTCGAGTTTTATTGCTCCTGGGAGTGTTTATGCAATTGGTGTCGCACGTATCCGCTGACCAGGCTTCGACGAGGCCGACCTGGGCAATTGCTGTCCACGGTGGTGCTGGCGGTAACCTATTGAAGTTAGATGCGGAAGCTAGGAAAGCGAAGGAAGACGGCCTGCGTGCTGCCTTAGACGCTGGACGGACGATTCTTAAAGAGGGCGGTACCGCTTTGGAGGCAGTCGAGGCGGTTATTCGCATCTTCGAAGACGATTCGACATTCAACGCAGGTCGAGGTGCCGTCTTGACGACCGACGGACATGTCGAGTTGGATGCTTCGATCATGGATGGTAAAACACTGGCCTGCGGTGCGGTTGCTTGTGTCACGAGCGTAAAAAACCCGATCACGCTTGCCAAACGCGTGATGACGGAAACAAAGCACGTCCTCTTGGTTGGCAAAGGTGCCGAAGAATTCGCCGCTTCCCAGAAGATCCAACTCGTAGATCCTAGCTATTTCCTGAGCAGTCATTCTGCTGTCTCCCCAGTTCAACCCTTGTTAAACGTGGATTCAAAGCTCCAAGATCCTCATTACGGCACGGTTGGCTGCGTCGCCTTGGATTCTCAGGGGAACCTTGCAGCTGGGACCAGTACCGGTGGGACATCCAAAAAATTGCCGGGTCGTGTCGGCGATTCACCCATTATCGGTGCAGGAACGTATGCTTCGAACGATACGTGCGCCGTCTCTGGAACCGGAGTTGGCGAGGAGTTTATTCGGCATGCGGTCGCATACGATATCGCTGCTCAAATGCGTTATGCCGGTCGATCGATTGAAATGGCTGTCACCGAGGTAATGCAGCAACGACTGAAACCCGATGTGGGTGGATTGATCGCGTTGTCGAAAGACGGAACCATTGTCTTGCAACACAATACGACCACCATGGCATGTGGCGGGGCCGATAGCAGCGGTCGCTTCGAGGTTTTCTTGGCAGCGCCGAAATAGCCAAATCCTTCACCGAGCGTAGGGCCATTCAGGCAGATTCGCTAGGAATTGCGGGCATACTCCGGCAATCTTGGCGAAACGATCGTCGATATACTTTGCCGAAATCAGACGGCATCCGTAGATTCCCCAAAAGCTCGCAACTAGCCAAAGGCCGGGTCCCAAGAGCATCAGGCTACCCGCAAAGACAAACGTGTTTGGTTCGGACGAATTGATCATCGTGATGCCAGCTCCAAAAGCGACGAATCCGACCAGCAGAAGAACCACGGCGACCAGAATATTCGAACGGCGTCGGAGGATGAAGCGTTCGGAAAGCGGTACATAGAACTCGGCTTTTTTGCCGACAAAAAGAGCGACGATCACATAGACGATTGGTGCGATCATCAGAATATAGAGGATCGGCAAATGCCAATGTAGAACGTGTCTCAAACGACGTGTCGTTGGTTCGTTGCTCTTGATGCAGCGATCGGGGAATTTCGCCTGTTGATGGACGACCAACAAGTTTCCCTGCCGGAAAAGCCCGACATCCGCCGGCGACAATTCGAGGGGTGCAACTACGAGATCGGCGACGTTGACTTGATAGGGGTTTTCGCTCATCGTCTTTTACTGTTTTTCATACGACGGGAAGCCGGTTTGGAAACCCCAAGGCGGATATTCAGAATTGCTTTCTTGGATTACCATGCTACCCGATGGTGGAAGGCGATTCTAGTTATTTTTTGTCGGTCGATGGCTCCTTGGTATCAAGCTAGTATTTGTCTGGCTAGCGAAGTTTGAGATAAGTGCTTTGAATGGAAAAAACACGCGTAGCCATTGTTGGCATGGGAACGGTCGGAACGGGCGTCGCTCGACTCCTTTTGGATCACGGCGATCGAACTTCACGCCATGCAGGACGCATTCTCTGGCTTGAAAAAGCCGTCGTGCACAACCTGAAAAAGCCTCGTTCGATCGAGTTGCCGGCAGGTGTGCTTACCGACCGAGTCCAGGATGTGATCGACGACCCAAACATCAAGGTCGTGGCCCAGTTGATCGGCGGTTTGGAGCCCGCTCGCACGATCACACTGCAACTGTTAGAAGCTGGCAAGGATATTGTGACGGCGAATAAGGCCCTTCTAGCGGAGCATGGCCCCGAGCTATTTGATAAAGCCCGCAGCCTCGGCCGTTCCATTGCCTTTGAGGCTTCGGTGGCTGGCGGTATCCCGATCATTGCCAACATTAGCCAGTGCTTTTCGGCCAACCAAGTCCAATCGCTGCGTGGAATTCTCAACGGTACAAGCAACTTCATTTTGACCCAAATGGAGGAGAGCGGCGAAGAGTATGCGGTGGCGTTGCGAAAAGCCCAAGAGCTTGGCTATGCCGAAGCGGACCCGACGATGGACGTCGACGGGAGCGACGCGGCACAGAAGCTAGCGATTCTGGCACACCTCTCGTTCGGTTCTCGGACTCATTGGCGAGATATTCCGCGGATGGGACTGGATGCATTCGATTTGTCGGATCTTCAATTCGCATCGCAATTGGGATACCGCATCAAGTTGGTTGCGAGTGCTAAGCTCTCCGAGGGCGGCTTGGAGATGATTGTTGCGCCGACGCTGGTTCGAAAAGGTCAGCCCTTGGCCGAGGTCCGCGGAGCTTACAATGCGATCACGGTCGTCGGTGACGCGGTCGGCGATATCTTCTTTCATGGACAAGGTGCCGGTCAGATGCCGACCGCTTCGGCTGTTGTCGCTGACTTGATCGATACTGCAGTCGGTCGAACCGACATCACGTTCCGAACGCTTGAGCTTTGGTCGCAACGAGATTCAGTCGTCTCGATGAAGCCATTCGCCCAACTGACCAGCCGATACTATGTTCGCTTGTGCGTTTCGGACAAACCAGGAGTGCTCGCCGAAATCACCGGTATTCTGGGTAAACACGATATCTCGATTGCCAGTGTCATCCAACACGAGGCTTCATCAGGTGGATCGGATAACACCGTTTCTCTCGTAATCATGACGCACAAGGCATCGGAAGGCTCCGCTCAGGCAGCCTTGGATAAGATTCAAAAGCTTCCGACAGTTCACGGCAAGAGTATTCGTCTTCGCGTCATGGAACGATGACGAAAACGAAAACGAATTTCATTCATCAAGCGGTCTCCATTGACCGCTAGAAATCACAACGCTAATTCAATTTATGTCCAGAAAAATTGTCATCATTATTCCCGACGGTTGTGCCGATCATCCCGTTGAAAGCTTAGGCGGCAAGACGTCGCTTCAAGTTGCGAATCTGCCGGGCATGGATGCCATTGCCCGGGCCGGCATCGTCGGTCGCGCCGACAACGTTCCTGCTCAGTACACACCGGGCAGCGAAGTCGCCAACATGAGTTTGCTCGGATACGATCCCGATGTCTACTTCACTGGCCGAGCTCCCATCGAAGCTGCAGCCCAAGGAATCGAGCTCGGTCCAAACGACTGGGCAATCCGCTGCAACTTGGTGACGATCCAAGAACAGATCATGGTCGACTTTACAGCCGACCATGTCAGCAACGACGAAGCGAGACTGCTTCTCCAGACAGCGCAAGAGCATCTCGGCACACCGCAACTCGAATTCGTTCCAGGCGTCAGTTACCGAAATTTGCTAATCTATCGCGGTTCATCGAGCGAAAGTTCTGCACCCGCGGTCGCTCCGTTTTCCAAGGAGACGCGCACGACGGCTCCTCATGATTTGACCGACGTGAACGTCCAGGATTATTTCCCGCGCGGTCCAGGTAGCGATATCCTTAGTCGACTGATGGACGAAAGCGTAGCCATCTTTGCAAACCATCCAGTCAATCAAGCGCGTGCCGCAGCCAATCGTCGACAAGTAACGAATCTCTGGCTATGGGGACTGGGCGGGACACCGAAACTTCCTCCGTTTGCATCGCTCTTTGGAATGAAAGGGGCCATGATCACCGCAGTCGATCTACTGCGTGGTCTGGCGGTATTGGTGGGTTGGGATCGGATCGAAGTCGTGGGCGCGACCGGATATCTCGACACAAACTATGCTGGCAAAGGGCAAGCGGCCATCGAAGCACTAGAGAAATATGATGTTGTCTGTGTCCATATCGAAGCCCCCGATGAAGCAAGTCACGAAGGACGCGTCGATGAAAAGATTAAAGCCTTGGAAGCGATCGACCAACACATCGTTCGCCCCATTCACGAAGCGCTTCGGAAGTACGACGACTATCGAATCCTGGTGATGCCAGATCATCCAACGCCTGTCACCACCAAGAAGCATTCGCACGGCATGGTACCACTGGCCGTTTGCGGGTCGGATATCACCGCCGATGGTTCCAACGCGTACGATGAAGTCGTCGCGGCCGCATCGCCGATAGCCTTTCCTGCCGGATGGAAGCTCATGGAGACACTGGTAAAGGGCCGGTTTAATACATAGCCCGTGGCACCCAGCCATATTCCTTATTCGTTTCACATTTCATCAATAGAAGTCCTCACCAAATAACTTAGCCATGCCAATCATCGTTCAAAAATTCGGTGGCACCAGCGTCGCAACTCCTGAGAAGATTGCAGCGGCGGCTCGCAAAGCGATTCGAACGCAACAAGATGGAAACCAAGTTGTCGTTGTTGTCAGCGCCATGGGACACAACACCGACATGCTGGTTGACTTGGCGCACCAAGTCAACGAGGAGCCGCCTGCTCGCGAAATGGATATGCTCCTGAGCACCGGTGAGCAAGTCAGTGTCGCCTTGATGGCGATGGCCGTTCATAAATTCGGCCATAAAGCCGTCTCGTTGACGGGGGCTCAAATCGGTATCAAGACCGATAGTTCGTACACCAAGGCGCGCATTAAAACCATCTCGACCGATCGAATCCGTCAGCTTCTCGACGAGGGTAACATCGTCATCGCGGCTGGTTTCCAAGGCATCGATGAGGATTTTAATATAACGACGCTCGGTCGCGGTGGCAGCGATACGACAGCGGTCGCTTTAGCAGCCGTTCTGAAGGCCGACGCTTGCGAAATCTACACCGATGTCGATGGTGTTTATACGACCGATCCGCGTCTTCTTCCTGAAGCCCGGCAGATGACTCAGATCAGCTACGACGAGATGCTGGAGTTGGCAAGTCTCGGAGCGGGTGTGATGCACAATCGATCGATCGAGTTTGCTAAGAAATTTGAAGTGCCGATCCGAGTCCGTAGCAGCTTTTCCGATGCTCCAGGTTCGATGATCGTTCCCGAGCCAGAATCAGACAGTGTCGGTGTTTGTGGCGCGGCCCTGACCCAAGACGAAGCTCGATTGACGATCCAAGGTGTACCAGATCAACCGGGTACAAGTTTCGAGATCTTCAAACGCTTGGCAGATCGAAAAATAACCGTCGATATGATCGTGCAGAACATCGCTCAAGAAAACCGAGCCGATATCTCGTTTACCGTTCCCAGCGGCGAACTCAAGGAAACTCTTCGCGCTGTCGGTGACGCAGCCAAAATAGTTGGAGCAACGGGTGTCACCTTTGACGATGCTGTCGCGAAAGTTTCCGTCGTTGGTCGAGGTATGGCTCGCCAAACGGGCGTCGCGGAGAAGATGTTTCATGCGCTCGCTGAGGCCGGGATCAACATTCAAATGATCACCACCAGCGAAATCAAAATTAGTGTCATCGTCCAACGCAATCAAGCGCAAGCGGCTCTGCGTGCGGTGCATCAAGCCTTTCATCTTCATCAGCGGCCAGCGGATGCTCGAGTTTGGGATGTTTCGAAACATCGTTCCGATGCAACGCTTTCCCTGAATGAAATCATCGAACGACTGAGAAGCGTCAACATGGAGCAGCTTACTCTCGTCGATATTTCCATGGTCGGCGACCAAGCTCGGATAACGCTCTCCGGCGTTCCAGATCAACCCGGCTTGGCATCGGATGTCTTCAACAAGGTCGCGACGGCGGGGATTTTCGTCGACATGATCGTGCAAAGCTATGATGGCTATCAAGGCGAAACGAGCATCAGCTTTACTGTACCGGAAACGCAATTGGATGCCTGTATGAAAGTCTTGGAGAAGCTTGACTACAAATTCCGCAAGATCAGCGGCAGTAAAGATATTGCCAAGCTATCGGTCAGCGGAATCGGCTTGCGCAGCCATACCAGCGTCGGTATCGGGATGTTCCAAGCCCTCGCCGCAGCCAAGATTAACGTCTTGATGATCAATACCAGCGAACTGCGAGTCAATGTGGTTGTCGATGGACGCGACGGCGAACGAGGACTTAAAGCGCTTCAAGAAAAATTCTCAGAAGCTTTGCTCTAGTGCGACCGTCCAAGCTCGACACGTGCGAAATGTGGGTCAGCGGCTCCGTCCGCTGACAATGTAACTTCCCGCGGGCGGAGCCGCGGGACCACTATTCCCAACGGGACGGCCCTAGATTCGGCATCCTTCGTTAGGGCCGCCTCATTCGGGGCTATCTCTTATTTTTTCAAAGCTCGATATCGAATAACTCTGTTTTTCAAAAAAACTCCACTTGCCAAAACGCTTGGCGAATTGGTCCGCGCCGCTTGCTCTTGCTGCTCGACAAACCGTTCACTGATAATGTAGGCTGGCTCTTGAATCGCTTCGATGTCGAGAGCCGGTATGGCTGCATGTAGGGTTTGCTGGAGACTGGATGACGACATCCCGCGGACGCTCGTTTCTGCAAGATCATCCAGATGCCGCTTTGCGAGATCCATGTCGTCAGCAGCTATCGCTATCATCGTTTGCATCGCAGTACCGGCGATACGCGATGGAGGCGTCGTCTTTCGTTCGTCAATCGCCTCATTGAGCTCCACGAGTTTATCCGCTTTCCGCGCCCAGTCGACCAACGCTTGAGCTAAACTGCTCAGCTCCCCTCGCTGTAGATTATACGAATCCAGGTACATCGCGATCTCGTTTGGACGCGATGGTGGCAACACCAGCTGCTTCAATCGCTGATAGACATCTACTGCGGGATAGTTTTGGTTCTTCCAATTCAACTGGACGTTGTTCAGCAGGCGAACTACTTGAAACTCGACGGGCTCACTGTTTTGGTTGGTGCTTGGGACGGTTGTTACAGTCCGAACGCCGGTCGACGAGGTAACTATTCGTGAAACACTCGGTAACGTATTGACGACTGGTTGGACAACCGGCATTCCACCCACCAATGCTTCGTGAAACGCCCTCTGCGAAAGCTCCACCAACCCTTTTTCGGCCGCAAGATCGGCAATGTACACGACCAACTTGATCTGATCCATCGTCAGCGGCGGCATCTGCACTGTCGAGTTCACAGGCGGACTCGGATTCAATTGTCGAGTCGGACGTTCGATAACTACTTCTAAGAACAGTTGTAGCTTGGCTTCTGCTTGGTCACGTTTCCCTTGGCTAAAAAGCAATTGTACCCATTCACGAAGGATGGCAACCGAGTAGTTTTGTTCGGTTTGCAGGCGAGCCGCGGCTAATGCTCGCTCGGCTAATTTCTCTCCCATCTCCGGATGAACGTTGTTCCTCAAACACTCTCGGGCCACCAACCAAAGTGGAATCGACTTGGCTGCAGCTTCTCGTTGAATCGAAGTAGGACGTTGGTTTTCAGGGATCGGTTCGAGCGGCAGAAGCGTTGTAATGTCGACAAGATTCTGCACTGCATCGACTGCAAGATCGCTCTTTTGCTTCAAGCGAAAGGCCGCCAACGCAACGCCGATGGAAAGGTCCGCGGGATGCTTTGCCTGAAGATCAACCAGTGTATCGTCCAAGATCTTCG
>JANPLJ010000166.1:0-4740 GCA_031426475.1 Pirellulaceae bacterium
AGCGTTACTATCGCGACTCGGGCCGAGCATGAAATCGAAAAACGCGGGTCAGAGAACCTCTGACCCGCGTTATTTTGATTGTGATCCTTGCGTATGCACAGGCTGTAAGCCTATGCCACTGGTATCACTATTGTCCGCAGCCACAACCGGTCGCAGCAGGTGCCGGTGCACCGCATCCGCAACCACTCGCAGCAGGTGCAGCAGCGGCGCATCCACATCCGGATGAACCAGCAGCCGAACCACATCCGCCGGAACCAGCTGAACCACATCCACCCGCAGCGCCGCCTGCCGAAGCTTCACAGCATGGGGTAAAGGTGTATGGAACCAACTTCGGTACCATCTTGCAGACTTGAACTTGGACTTCCTTCATCGAAGGAACCTGAACTTGCACGGTATACTTTTCAACCACTTCTTCGGCTACTTGTTCGTAGCGAGTCGTTTGATATGGTTCAACAACTTGCTCAGGTACGTTGTACGTGTAGCTGACTTCCTTCGACTTCTTCTCGGTACGATAAGTAACGACAGGGTAAGTCTCGGTCTTCGTTTGAGTTTTGTAGCTCATTTCCTTGCGGGTACGAGTACGGGTTTCGTCGACGTACTTGACCGACTTTCGCATGCGTTCGCGAGGCTATCGAGGTGGCAGGAAAGACAAAACCAGAAAGCATCTCGGCATACATGAGTCGAGGCTATTTGTATTTCCAGCTAAACAAACATGCCGAAGCAGTCGAGGACTTCGGTGCGGTGGTTCAAATTAATCCGAAAGCCGCCGTTGCATTCAACAACCGAGGATATAACCTGTTTCAGCTTGGAAAGGCCGTCGATGCACTTCGCGACTACGACGAAGCGATCAAGCTGGAACCTAAATATGGACTAGCGCACCAAAATCGCGCTTGGCTGCTCGCGACTACCGACAATAAGAATCTTCGAGATACCAAAGCAGCGATCGAGTCGGCGACAACGGCGTGCGAGCTTTCAGAATATCAAGACCTAAGCGATATGGCCGCCTTGGCTGCTGCTTTCGCGGCGAATGAAGAATTCGACAAAGCGATCGGTATCCAAGAGAAGATTGGTGATAAAGCCCCTCCCGCTCAAAAACCGTTTGCAGAGAAAGTCCTCGCTCTCTATCAAAACAAACAGCCCTTCGATCCCAAAGTAGCCGAGAAGCTCGCCGAGGAAGCCGCCAAATCAACCGACCAAGCGAGCCCTTCGGAGGTGCCCAAGGTAATGCCTGAGCCTCCCAAGAAACGGGCGCTGTAGAAGACGTTTCTGCGATCTTCGCTTTCAGTGAAAGCTTGCCGAGCGTAGGGGTTCGGTAAGCAGCAACGATTGTCGCCATTGTTCACGAGAATGGGGTTGGTATGTGCCGATAAGTTGAATGCTGCTGGTCGCATCGTCTCGTGCATGGCCCTAGGTTGCCCGTACAGCTTGCCGGATCGGAAAATTTGAGCATGGATGCTCGCTCACAGTCGATTATCAACTCTTTCCCAGTTTGCTTCCGCAAACGATGGGTCGTCTCGTGCTTGCTAGCATTGGGCCCAACCTATAACCCGATGGCAATCGGTCAGTCGAACGAGTCTCCGACCGTCACCGAGGCAGTCTCGTACATTCCGGCAAGTTATTGGGAATTACCGCAACCGAGCTCCCCAATGGCGAGCTCTCCATCGAGTGACGTTTCGTTGAGCCTTGAAGAACTGGAAGCCCTGGCGTTGCAGTGCCATCCGTCGATACAACGCGTTTCGGCGCTGGCAAATGCAGCGCGTGGTCGTGCGCTACAAGTCGGCTTGCAGCCAAACCCCAGCCTTGGATTTCTTGGCCAGCAACTGGGGAGCGATGGTCGTGCGGAACAATATGGAGTCACACTCGATAAAGAATTCGTGGTTCGCGACAAGCTCATGCTGAGTCGCGCAACGATCCTTCAGGAAGTTAGGCAACTAGAACAAGAAGTCGCTGCGACGCAACAACGCGTGCTCAATGATGTAAGGATAGCTTTTTTTAAGGTGCTTCGCGCTCAACAGCAAATCGATGCCAACAAGCAATTGGTCGAGATCAGCGAAAAAGGCGTCGCCGTGGCCGAGGCGCTTCTGAAGGCTCAAGAAGTCGGGCGAGTGGATACACTTCAAGCGGCCATCGAAGTGGAGTCGGCTAAGATCCAGTTGCAAACGGCAGAGAATCGCTATCGTGCGGCTTGGCAAGATCTGGCTGCCGTGAGTGGCCACCCGATGTTGCCACCGCAACCGCTCGCTGGTGATCTGTTTGCACCTGCGAAACCGTTTGACTTCGAGCAAGAACTCGCCAAAGTACAGCAACAAAGCCCGGAGTTGTTCGCAATCGTGGCATCGATCGATCGGGCTCGAACCAATCTCCGACGACAACAAATCGAGACGCGTCCCAATGTAAGCGTGCAAGGATTATTGAATTGGCGTGACAATGGAACCAGCGGAGATCCAAACGCCGGAATCGCCGTTACCGTTCCTATCCCCGTTCGGAATCGCAACCAAGGTGCGATTCAAGAAGCCCGCTACCAAGTGTACGCGGCTGAACAGCAGTTTACACAGCGACAACTCGAACTCCGTCAGCGTCTGGCAACGATCTTCGAAAGATATAGCAATTCACAGCTACAGGCGGAACGATACCGCGAAGCGATTCTTCCCAAGGCCGAAGAAACACTCAATCTCGTTCGCAAGACCTATGAGAGCGGCGAAGCAGGATTTTTACTTCTATTGACATCCCAACGAACCTACATTCAGAGCCGCCTGGCGTACTTAGAAGCTCTCGAAGCACTTCGCATCGCCGAGACGGAGATCCAAGGGCTGTTGCTTCGCGATGGACTGGCGCTTTAACCGCTGCTTGCCGTCGATTCACCGGTAGCCGAATTCGCCAGAATTTGGATGACGTGCAAATTTAGTGAGAAACGTCGGAAATAGTAGTAATCTAGCCTGCCATCGGCTATCTTTGTTGAGCGGTTCTCGCCTCGCCACTTCCCCCCCTTTCTATCTCCAGGAGTTTTCTAGATGACTTCCCTCTCCCGTCGCAATTTCAATTCGGGTGTTGCAGCCCTAGGTGCTTCTTTCTTGATCACCGGTACCAAGGCTTCTGGCAATGTTGTGGGTGCGAATGGCCGCCTTCGAATTGCAATCGCAGGCGTCAACGGTCGAGGCAAGTCACACATGGCAGGATGGCTTGACCAAGATAATGTCGAGATTGCCTATCTGGTGGACCCTGATGAAAATGTCCTCGCAAGGGCAATGAAGGACTTGGAAGGGAAAACCAAAGGCAAATTCAACTGCAAGGGTGTCAAGGACATTCGAACTGCGCTGGAAGATAAGACGCTGGATGCGATCTCGATCGCTTGTCCGAATCATTGGCATTCGCTGATGACGATATGGGGAGCTCAGGCTGGCAAACATGTTTACGTCGAGAAACCGATGAGTCACGACGTCACGGAAGGTCGCATTGCGGTTGAGGCTCAGAAGAAATATGGTGTTGTCGTCCAGCACGGAACCCAACGACGCAGCGAAGCGAAGATCGCCGGATTGAATGAAGCGATTCAATCAGGCAAGTTCGGAAAGCTCAAGATTGCCTACGGTTATTGCTGCAAGAAGCGCGCGTCGATCGACACGAAACCAGTATCTGACCCACCATCAAATCTGGATTGGAATCTTTGGAAGGGGCCAGCCGTCATCGATCAATACCATGCGAACTACGTGCACTACAACTGGCACTGGTTCTGGAAATCTGGAAACGGCGATCTCAACAATCAAGGGACTCATCAATTGGATGTCGCCCGATGGGCCATCGACAAAGACCAGACGCATCCGGTCCGCGCTCGCGCTATCGGTGGTCGATTTTTGTGGCAAGACCAAGGTGAAACGCCCAATACCATGTTCGGGATTGCTGAATATGCGAACGGCCAACAGGTCTTCTTCAATGTGCGCAACGTCGGTTACGAAGGCTACAAGACACAAGTCGAGAACGAGTACTACTTCGAAGATGGCGGCAAGATAATAGGCGAGAAGAAATATATTTATTACCCCAAAGGAAGTAGCGAAGGCCAAGAACTCGATCTCCCGGAAGGACATGTTACGCCCGGCGGCAACTGGGGAGCCTTTGTCGCTGCGTGTCGCGCGGGCGATCCAAATATGGCAAATGGAAATGCATTGGATGCCCACTACGGTTGCGTGATGGGGCACTTGATCAATAACTCGTACCGATTGGGCAAGTCGGCGCCATTTAGCCGTGCCGCTGGAAATTTCGGCGATAATCGCGACGCGATCGAACACTTTGGTTATCTGCACGAGATCATGAACAAGGGCGTGGGCATCAAAGAAGGCGAAGCCGAATACACGGTTGGTCCGTGGTTAACATTTGATCCCAAGACCGAGCGTCACATCGGCGACCATGCCGACGCCGCAAACGCGCTCTTGAAGGATCCAAACAATCGAGGTTTTGAAGTCCCGGAGATCAGCGCTGTATAGCGCTTTGTCCAAGGCTAGTGCATTGTCCAACTTTAAGTTTTGAGTTTCAATTCGTAGCCGATGTCGTAAGACTTCGGAGGAATCGCAGTAAACATCGCTTTTCGAGCTGGGTCCGAATTCTGACGAATTCGACTACCATCCCCCGCCCACGGAGTACGTGAAGGCCGGGACCATCTGGTTGGTCGGGTCGCACGTGACGTTGTCGGGCGGGCCGTCCGAGCAGGAGCCCGACGGACCGGTCGAGTAGGCGACCGTGGGCGCGACG
>JANPLJ010000167.1:0-3342 GCA_031426475.1 Pirellulaceae bacterium
CGCGCTCGGCTCGGTCAATGGTACCCTGTATTTTTCCGCTGATGATGGAACCAACGGTGAAGAGCTCTGGCGGATCCGCGATCAATCGATTCTAGAAATGGTCGATGATGATGCACCTGGAGTAGGAATTCTCCCAGGAACGCTCCCGGCGATTGGTAGCACTATGTGGAATCTCAATGGTACCGCTTACTTCACGGCCAATGACGGAACGAATGGAACGGAGCTTTGGTACATCAACGCTCAAGGAATCGCGAAGATGCTGAACGCGAATTCCTCTTCGCGAGGCATCGCCCCGGGAATCTTCTCCTCCAGTCCTACTTCGCTGTTTGCAATTGGAAATGAGATCTTTTTTTCGGCCAGCGATCTGATCAATGGTCGAGAACTTTGGCGAATTCCCGATCCATCATCCCCAACCGATTTGGTTTTGTCGTCTCAATCGGTTGCCGAGAACAAGCCGATAGGAACTGTCGTCGGGAGTCTGGCTGCTCGCGATAAGAACGCGAAGGACGCCCACAACTACCGTCTTGTGACGGGGCCTGGAAGCGACGACAATAGCCATTTCACGATTGTTGGTGAAGAATTGAAGGCAGGCACGAGTTTTGATTTCGAGACCAAGAGCAGCTATTCGATTCGAGTTCAAGCGATCGATCAAACGAATCGTACGTTCGAAAAAATCTTCAACATCAGTATCGCCAACGTCGCCGAAGCAAGTGTTGTCAATCGACAGGTTTTCTATAATCGTTCGACAAGCTCGGTCTTCGGCAATGGATCTGGAAATCCGACCTACGCGATCGATCCGACGAAATCGGCGTTGCTTCCTGGGCAGACAACCAGCTTTGCAAACTACACGAACTACATTCATGGCTTGAATGGCCTGGTTGTCGATATTGCTGGACTCGGTGCTACGGCATCTGCCAACGATTTTGAATTCGCCACTTGGAATGGGGTATCTGCCGATGGATTTCAACCGACCACCGCAACACCGACGATTAGCTTTATCGCGGGTGGTGGACACGGTAACTCCACGCGACTGAAAATCGAATTCAACGACGGAATTCTGATCAACACCTGGTTGCGAGTCACGGTACTTGGTAACGCGAACACCCAGCTCGCGGCAAACGATGTTTTCTACTTTGGAAACGCGGTCGGCGACATTGGCCTGGGCAATACAGGCTCGCCAGTCACCGTCCGAACCAATGCGACCGATACTTCCGTGATTCGCCAGAACCAGTCGACATCTGCTAACTCGGTCGGTATCGCTAGCCCATATGACTTAAACAAAGATGGGCGCGTCAATGCAACCGACACGTCGATTGCGCGCCAAAATCAAAATCCATCGATCATTCGATTCTTCACTGCTCCCAACAGTCTTCCGTTGAGCATTGTCGATCGTGAATTGAGCCTTGGATCGGTCGCCAAAGTCATCCGGAGACCCATGTTCTTGAGCGGTGATAGTGTTCCCAGCATTTCAGAGTCAACTGGTTTGCACCGAAAATCTCGATCTGGGACTCGCCAAACAAACACCGATCATTTCTTCGCGTTGAACGAAGACGAGATCGATCGACTTCTGACAAAGGTTCATTAAACGCGTTTTGGCAATCTGAATCGCAAATAGGTGACTTTTGGACACTTCTCGCTGATCGCCGGTACAAATACGCTCGTTCTCAGGCTCCAGGATTGGGAACGCATTGCCTGGAGGCTCCTGCCTCCCGAATCGCTTTACGCAGCGATGCTCTCGGCAGGCAGAGCCTGCAATTCATTGGGTTCCCAGGCAGGAGCCTGGGAACCAGATGCCGGCGATTGGCGAGAAGTGTCGACTTTTGCTTAACTATGGACTTTCAAAAATTCGGCGTTCGTTGAGTTCGTACACTTGGCCGTCAGATAAACTGATGTGATCGGGGCGGTCGGGATATACTTCTTGCCGTCGGTCATAAAAGTGTACTTCGCCGTTTCCATGGACCGTCGCAATCGATTTCTTGACGATGATCGCGGTCGATTCGTCGATTCCGATGCCAAGTAGCTGTGGATAGCGATTCACAAGCGCTGTCATGTCCGGCTGGCGACGGCGCTGCGTGAAATGCTGGTCGATCGCTACTCCGCCGATGAAACCGAGCCCACCTCGTTCGTAGCCGGGAGCCATAATCTGGAAGTTCTCGATCGGCGTCGCTCGCGCAAGATACCTCGCTTGAATGGATGCTCCTGCCGAAGATCCTCCGATGATCCCGCCACGCTTGAGAACGTCTTTCATGAGTCGGTGAGCCTTCGTACCGTAGTAGGAGTCTGCAAAGTTCCATTGACGACCTCCGCCGAACCAAATCCCGGTCGCATCTCGAAGCGGGGCTAAAAATTCCTCGTCTTCATTGGCTTTCGTGCGATCCTTGGTATGAAAAAGCGTCGCATGATGTACTCCCATCGCTCGCCATGGCGACATCATCCCTGAATTCTTGGGGACGGTATCGTCTTCGGAGCAGGGAACGTATATGAGCTTGGCATCCGCCAAACCGCCAGCGATTTCTACGAATTCTTCCATCAGTCCATCTGGAAGACCACCGCCGCCGACGATCATCAGCGTGCCGCTCTCAAGCAAAGGTGGTTGAGGTTCTTTCGGAGGAAACGGTGCGAGCGTTCGATCGATAGCTTCGCGTCGCCATTGAGTGAGGTCGATCATCCATTCGTTTGGACTCTGTTCTCGCGAAGTTCTCTGAGAAATGCCGTGAGTTCGGACAGTTTGATGCTCATTTGCAGCCAAGGTGAATACGGCTTTCCCGTCTCCGACAACGCGAATCTTGCGTCCCTCCAGTACAAGTGAAGTATTCTCTTCGACGCAGATACCAACGCAACGCGGATACGAAGCTAAGACACTCAGGATTTGATTTTGACGCGAATCGACAAGGGCTAAATCGGTTTCCACGACACAGTCTGGAAACAAATTCATCCCTTCAGAAGCCGATGGATGAGCGTCATGGATGCCCGCAATAAACACACGAGAGAGTACTTTCCGATTTCTTCCGAACACGATGAGCGACTTTCCCGATTGCAAGTGACTTCGAAAAATTCGCTCGATACGATCGTGGCGTTCAGTCGAATTCGGTTCTTCGGAGTCTTCGACGTGCCAAGCAATGGCGTCCGCATCGATTCCATTCAGGGCCTTATCCGTTGCCATCAACGATACGCTCGCAAAAGCTCCCTCATATACCGAGGCAATCGAATCTGGCAATTCAGCATCGCAAATGACACATAGCGACTGGTCGATTGTGTCGCCAAGTAACTCGCGCAACGCTTTCAACGAGATCTGATCGTCATCAGCAACGACCAAGATTCCGGGAATCTTCAGGTCGAGCG
>JANPLJ010000168.1:0-4279 GCA_031426475.1 Pirellulaceae bacterium
CCGAGTTTGAATTGCCGGAGGAGACCTCGTTCAAAACCTTCAGTTCTGGATAGTCGATCGCTTGGATTGGCTCCAAGTATCGACGCGAAACTCCGTACGCTTCATGATCCAGCGAGTTCACGAGATCGAGCAGCCGATAGCTACCACATGTAATGGTGGCAGCAAGGCGGCCTGTGGTGATCGGCGCGAGAGATTCGCAGAATTGGTCTTCATAAACGACGATTGACATAGCTCTAAAACTTCCAGCGGAATTCGGCCCGCGTTCCATAGATATCAGCTGCATTTTCAAGCCAACCATGCATGAGGTCGACTCGGACGAGTGTCCAGTTATTGAGTGCTTTTTGCCAACGCGTACCGACGCCGTACTGGGCGCCCGGCGCGACGCTCAGACTATCATCACCGTAGGTTTGCAAGGCGGCGACTTCGATGGCGAACTGACGACGAAAATCGGCACTCAAAAAGTTGATGCCCGCAGCCCCGCCGTATGCATTGGATCCTGTCGCATCGAGCGTCGGATAGCCAGTAAGATTATCGGATTCGAAATTGATCCCAGTGTTGCGTAGGATGCCACCTGCGCCCGCCGCCCGAGCAACTGATTGCGGACGACCGTAGCCGAGGAAACCATTGAAGTAGGGAACCACATTGCTTGGCGCATCCGATATCAACGAATTCTCCCAAAGCAGCAACATCCCATCGGCTGTTCGAGCATTGCGAGGTCCGGATTGCCCGATATTGCCAAGAGCTCGTATCGAATTCGAGACCCGCGACCAATAGCGACGAGTGTAAGCGAAAGCCAAATTATGGTACGAGCGATCTAAACCCTTCTGATCGTCAAGATAGGCGTAGTCGGCCTCGATATATCCGTCGTAGGCTTCGATGAACCAGGCGGTACCGAATACTTGAGCCGCTCGGTTGTTATTGTCGAAAGCCGGCGATGTAACTTGATCAAAGCCGACGAAGAACGTCGCATCGAAGTTCGACCAATTGAGCGATTGACTGTGTTTCCATGGAAACGCGATGGCGATTCCGTTGATAGCATCTTCCATCCAAATCCCATTTTGATAAACGAGTGGGACTTTTCCGAAAGTAAACGGCAGATCAAACGGGGCGTCAACGCCAGTCCATCCGCCGGTCATCGCACCGAGATCGCCTTCGAAAAACAGCGTCTCAAATTGCGCATCTAGTTCTTCTTCGAATTGAATGTTGCTGGTATCGCTGAAGTCGATACGCGTAAAACGATTGTTATGATCCAGGGGACCCATGAACCAGTGTATGCGTTCGGTCCCGGTCAGCCGAAGGTCAAAATCAAGATTGAGTCTATTCGCAATCGACCGAACCGGTTGACCTTGATTTCGATGCACTCCAACAGCAGCTCGATAGTCGCCGTAGACCAAAAAGTGAGGTGTGAGTGGATTGACGTCTGTGAATACAGGGATCGCCGGATCGTAGATACCGCCACTGTAAAATGGCCGCCACCATTCGACCCAAGGACGTTGGACTGGAACACAGACTTTGCCAAAATACGTCGCGGTATCCAAACAAGGATTGTATGGCTGGGCAGGAGCAGGGGTACCCTGAAAATCAGTGGGCTGATAAGGAACTTCCACTACGCAATTCGGATCCAGAGGCGGAAACAATTCGATCGATTGCGCTGCGATAGTCGTAGTCGGTCCTTGCGTTGGCGCTCCTACCGCCGACATTCCTATCCCAACGCTTTCCATCGGCAACGAATCGGGTTGTCGACCGACTTCGGGCGCTACAGATGGCAAAGGTACCGTATGCATTTGGACAGGTTGACTCCCAGGCAAAAGCGAATCGAAGTCACCTTGGAAGGAAAGTTTCTCGCTTGCAGGCTCTGGTTCTCGGGGCGATACAAAGCTCTCTTTCATCAAGACCGCACTGGCGGAGTCTTCTAGTGTGGTGTTGTCCCAAACTTTGGTGGGCGCGACCGGCGGTAGTGCCAGTGGAACGAGGCTGTCATGGGAGTAAAGTTCACCGGCACCCAACCAGGCGACGCCGGCGCAGCAACGAAACGCGACGCGGTACGCGAGCAAGAAAAAGTGAGATGATGAAGGCCTATTCAATCGCATAAAACGAAAATGCGCTCCGAGTTAACGGACCAAGAACTCCGTTGAGTAAGGATGCACATCAAAGATCCCTTCATTCATGCCGCGAAGCATATCAGGGGTCCCGCCAACAAATTTCATAAAGTAGGCTGGTTCGACACGCGATCGGAGTCGTACACTGAGTCGATAGCGTCCCGGTTGTTGAACGCAGTTGGAAGGCACGGAGTAACGAGCTTGCAACGAATCCACGGGAGGAATACTGTGCGCTTCCATTCGAATGAATGGTGGATGATTCAAAACGGAATAGGGAACAGCACCCGGCCGAAGAAACGGAAGTGGGTCGATATCCACGTTGAATGGCAAGTACATCTCGCGATCCGTTCCCTTCAGATTGGTGATCAAAAACTTGGACTGAAGGTTGAACAATTGATGGTCGGCTGGCACTCGTTTCGTCACGACATCTTTTGAGTGGTTGTCTCGGAGATCGCCGTACTGATCCAAATCGCCTGATTCCCAAACTCTTCGGCCATTGGGACCGATCAAGACCGCGTTGAGCCAAAGCTGGGGTTGAGCCCCCAAGGAACCACTGGGCATGTTATGCCCTTCACTGGTATTGCAGACGATGAAATGAAAGTTGAGGTCTTGGCCAACCACCGGCGGCCCTTGGAAGTAGGGACCCTCGATGCGAGAACCGTTCTCGAGAACCTGTTGCGACGAGTGTCGTTTGATCACAAGTAATTTTTGGTTCGAGTCTACTACTTTTCGAGCATCGCGACGTTCTTGCGCGTTCTTCCACGTTTCAGGGAAATTCAGCGTGTTCTTCTCGCGCGCGATGGCTTTTTCAAACCCATCCTCGCCCCACCCCGCTCGCCAATCGAACTCGAGCCACTGTTTGGCGGTCCAACGAAGTGATTTCTCGTTGTGCGGAAACAATCCAGGATGTGCTATCGAATAACCTGGTCCATGGAACATATGATTGGAGTGCTTGAGGTCAGTGCGAACAGGTTTCTCCGAGATTTCGGCACAAGCTGACATTTCGTAGCCGAGCGGCATTCCCGGGACTTGACCCATATGGCAATCTTGGCATGAGATCCCTTTTTTGTGTGCGGGACCCGATCGATACTGTTGGTAGACAATTTCCAACGCGATTCCAGGCTGTACGACGACTTGATGACAGCCAGCACAAAACGAGCTGTCTTTGAGTTGCTCGAATCGGATCGCATCGCGATGGATCGCTTGTCGAGGCCGCTTGTCATTGGGATCAATCGTGATTTTCCATTTCTCGGCGTCAGCAACGACGGCTCGAACACCATCGCCTCCGAGCGTTCCTACGACGGGATCGTAGATGGAACCGGGTTCGATGCGTCGCTCGCCGTTGACTCGACCATATCGTTCGATAACTCGGTGGCAAGCAACGCAAGTGATGCCTTCACGAAAAACATGTGGACCGTCTAAGAGCGAGGCTTCGCGGGGAAAGTTCATTTGGGTTGCGATCGGTGCGTGACATCGAACGCAAAAAGTCCCGACGGTTCCACGAGCCAACTCGTTGATGGTTTGTTCAAAGCGCTGGAACATCGGTGAAACTGCGGCATAGGCATGCCCCGAAACGCGCCATTCATCGTAAATTTTCTGATGGCATTTAGCGCATTGAAGCGCGGAAGGGTACATCGAGTTCGCAAAGACTTCCGCGTGCGGGTCGATCCCCTTTTGCGTGAGGTAGCTTTCGCCTGCTTCATCCTTCTTTCTTGCTTCGCGCTGTTTCTCAGCGTCAACGTCGGGTCCCATCGACGCCAACGGATCCGCGCTAGAAGCGAGATAGTACGTTTGCTGGGGATCTCGCGCGGGCAACGAATGGGGCGCCCATGGGTACATTCCTTTGGCAACCATCGGCATCGAATTCGTGGAGGGCGCGGTGTTTGCCTGCGGAATCCCTTGCGTTGCCAAATAAGCACGTAACGCTTCTTCGGGAACACTGTAGGCTGCCCCCGGGTTGGGGCCAGACAAGCCATCGAATGGAGCGTTGCAAACGCCCGGAACTTGAGCGCAGGAAAAATCGCTCACTCCGACGGCCAATATGAAGCATATGAGTAGTCTAAGCAGTGCGCGCCCAAACATGCAGATTCCCTTAGGTTGACAAATGCTGGCAAACGACGCGTCGTAAGGCCGTACAATTGTCTCGGACAACCGTGATGACTGTCGCTAAAGGATCGACT
>JANPLJ010000169.1:0-2889 GCA_031426475.1 Pirellulaceae bacterium
TCGCTATTTGCTTTCCAAATCCAGTAGAACAACCTGTAATAAACCAAACGGGTTTGACGGATTGCTTTGAGTTTTTCGCCGATGAAGTCATTTCTATACCTTATCTGTTAGGGAACTGTTGTTTCGATCTCAGTAAACCGACAGTGCATTCCGTAGGCCAATTCGGAGTCGTCACGGAAGAAAGGCGATCTTTCTCAGTTGAAAGATTGTGCCCGCAAATCACACTCGCCTTTCGCGAATAACCGAGACTGTTGTCAAGCGATGGATTCAAAGGAGTCCCGCGTTGGCTCAATCGCCACAGTTCCGCTTCTTTCGTGCCGAAATTGGCTCAGCGATTTGTAGATTTCGGATCGAGCTAGATTCAGTCCTCCCAAGGGACGATGAACTCTAAGCGAATGAGCAGGTGAGTATGACATCACTTCTGCCAGTTCGAAGCGAGATGCATCTTCAATTCTTTGCATTGGGATGTTGATCGTAGCGAGCTTCACGAATGGACTCACCTTTTCAGTCCACGGAACCGCCGCATCATCGATTGGAGTCGTTATCTCTGAATCGAAGAACTGAACATAAAAATCAAAGGAAGTAGGGTGGGTTTGCAAATGGTTCGAAGCATTCTTGGTTAAGTAGGCATCGGTCAAAGGACTCGGCAATTCACTCTTAAACAAGGATGTCGGTGTGACCTTGTACTTCACGGCTCTCTCGCCAAATGCATACGGCGTCGTGCTCCAATAGTTGATGTCCAACAGGCTGGTATCAAACTTCTTGCCAGCCTTCAACGCTGCGAGAACGGGCCCGTGACCAGTTACAACAAATCGGAGGGCAAGCAGAAGCGGATGCCACTTGATCGCGTAGTAGATTGCGTCCCGGAATAGCTTGACAGTTCCCAATGGCATTGTTGGACTACTCATCAAGACAAAATCCTGCGATTGGCTTTCATTCAAATTGAACCGATCGCCTTCGACTCCTAACAGCTTGATTGCGAAGCCTCGAAAGTCGCTTTTCTTGTCCGACTGGACGCGGGCATTGGCATTTGATAGTCGAATCAGAGCTGGGTAAACATCGGGCTTACTGAAAACACCAACTTTCATTTCGCTCGGAAGGTTGTCCTGTACGACAAATTCGGCCTTCAATAGTCCATGGCACTTTGCATGTGCGCCGCGCTTGGTCCTTCCTGCCTCATAGATTCTTGACATCGAGTCTCGCAAGATTGCAATCATCTCTTGGGTCATAAATGAATCGGTAGGGTTTACCATTCGTTTAGGCTCTTTTCATTGTTGGGGTACATTAGAAAGCAAATGCCTGTGGGTGCACCCTTGGTCGAACTTTTCTGTTTGAAGTGGAAAGCTGAGAAACATTCAGCTTTGCGTCACAGGCTCAGCCGTCTCAGTCAGACTTGAGTTTCACCGACACCGCCGATGGCCGAAGCAGAGAGACTGCGACGCGCGACTATTCCATCAAATGGATTGATGCTTTGATAGGCCATGATTCTGTCTTTGGATTGAGTATTTCAGCGAATATGGCAAAAAAAAGCCGACGCCGCAAGTCACTCGTGAAAGTTCATTGCGACGTCGGCTTACTTGATTTCTGGTCTCTCAGGCCCACAGCCGAGCTACCATCTCTAAAGTCATCCGGATGATTTGTTGTAGGTTCAGGAGCATACGCATCTCACGCCAGCTCTAAACCCTGCTTGAGTCTACGCGCAACAAGCCGATAAGACAAGGCTCCATGTCATTTCAACATTTATATCTTCTTGCTTTGATCGACGTGAAATCGCTTTTCTATGTCGTCGAGCAGCTTTCGAATGAACTCGACAGCCGCGATCTTTGCGGCTTTGGGGGACGAAACGCGATTGCGGTTGTTGATCAAACTCAGCACGGGTGTGCCGCAGTCAATCAAGCAATTGTCGATCGACTTGCCTGTCACGCGTCAAGCAGTAACGAAGCACTTGCGGGTGCTGGAGGGGGCGGATTTAGTAACGCAGGAATCGCACGGCCGCGAGCGTCACTTCGTAGCGAGGCAGGCAGGAATTGACGAAGCGCGAGCCGCACTGCAAGTCATCGCAAAACAATGGGACGATGCACTGGGGCGGTTAAAAAACCTTATTGAGAAAACTTAGCGCGGCGGTTCCGCTTTGCTAGGCCTCCTACAGGTGGTTCATCGTATCCTTGCTCCGGTGTGTCCAACCGGTGCGTCCAAACGCGGTCAAATAAGATGCTCAGGTTTGCGCAGTCGAATGGCGCGTAGACTAACATCAACCTTTCCAAGACATCACTTTTTGTTGCTTGACTTGATTGCATTCAATGCTGGTGTCTCTTGTGTTGCCGTTTTCTTGCGAGCGGTTCACCCCATCGCTAGGCATTTGCGATGCATGCTAGGGTTGCTTGGCCCGCATGCTGATCAACAGGCCGCCTACTCGTTCTTGGTTGCTCGAACGTTTAGACAGATGGCAACTCAAACATCCCGAACCAATCGCGATCGCACCGACAAGGTCACAAAGCCAAGCTAAATCTTCAATTGTTGGACTCAGTTGTCGGACCTCACCGACAAGACTCGAAATTTATGGCGATTTCTGGAACGCCTTTTGAACATGCGTTACAATACTCTTCAATGAACTCACCTAACAATAACATCCATAACACGCCTGGTGCTTTGAAAGCCCTTCAGGATGACATTTATCGCGACAAAATCTTGCGGGCTAGAAATCAGACGATGGAAGAGCGATTAGCGGACGCTTTCGAGCTAACGAACAGCGTTTTTGGAAGAATGCTTGAAGGAGCCATGTGGCAGTTGGGAACGTCCGATCCGGAAATTGGTTGGAAAGAGGTACGCCGCCGCATGGATCGCTTATGCCGTACGCATGATCATGGTCGATACGTTGTCAACGTATCG
>JANPLJ010000170.1:0-5226 GCA_031426475.1 Pirellulaceae bacterium
TTCCTGAGTCGCGAACGCGACGGCATGGTCTTCAGCGTCGCGACGGTTTCTCATGTCGTCGCATTCGCGACTCGCGGCTTGAGGGGCCGGTAACCCTGGAGTTCCGCTCGAAGACTCGCTTCACCCCAGGCTTAGAAATGCCGTCGCATTCGCGACTGAGGGACTTGCCTATTCGGTAAAGTGAAACCTTATTTGACAAAGTCGTTCTTGAGAATTGTGTAGATACCAAGCCGAAGAAGGAGAGAAGGCAGCGAGTTCTCAATGGAACGCAATTGTCTTGCAGGACTATAGATGAAATCTTCGAAATTGCTCTTTGTCGCACGGTCCAGGCAGAGCTTGGGAACCCGATGGTGGCGATCGGCATATGTGTGGAACTTAGTTCCAACTCCAGCTTGTGTATCTCCGTCGAGCAACGTAAGCTATCGCGAGCGAGAGGGCCACCTTGTCGCGTCACTCCGTGACACAAACTCTTGACCCGGCACCATAGAGCTTTCTTGCAATCCGCCCGTGGTTAGTACCCCGAGCTCTTTTTGCAATAGATGGAGCAAGTCGGCGTGGACGTCGTACGCATTTTCCAACACTAATAACTTAGGAACCTGACCGTTCAATTGTTCGTTTCGCTTGGGTTCGACTGCAACATGCGTGACACCGCGACTCTTTGCTAAAATAAGGCACTTCAACAACTCGGTTGGCTCAATCTGCTCAATAGAATGGCTATTCTTCCACCCTGCCATCTCAATGTAGTCTTCCGCCGAATGCCTTGAAGTAAAAACCAAAGCAACCACGTTCTTCTCGTCGATCTCGCAGTCGAACGTCAGGACATGAAGCTGTTTCTCAGAGTCGGATGCGATGGTGATGAGAAAGAAGGACATAGTGTTTTCCATTTCGCGAAATGGCCGTTCGTGAGGGGTTTGTTGACTGCGATCAGCTTGTGGGAGTGGAGAAGCGTTGGGCAGTCGGAATCTAACGTTGCTCACCAAGGCAAGGTGCACTCATCTTGATGTGATTGAACGATTTCAATCGCCCTGAAACCTAGACTCTTAGCACGCCATGCTCGCCTATATCCGCCGCGTCTCCTGTCACGGCGGCAACTCCCATTCTCCAAAGTGCTGCCAGCGTATTCCCTTTGATATCCCAGTAGTGAGCCATGTGTGGTACCACCTTGATAGCGCTCAAATTTGGATCTTCAAGGCCATCAAACCACGCATCGTCGCTGCTTTCGTAAAGTGATTCTAGAATAGCTCTATCCGTGAGAACGAGTGCTTGCCCATAAATGGTTAAAAATTGAAAAGATTTCGGCTCGGCGTACAAAAGCTGGACGGCTAAATTACGTAAAATGTTGGCGTTATGAGTGCTGTCCTGGCCGCTCAAGAACCAGATAGATCCATCATCATCCACTCGCTTTGTACTCATGGGAATCGCGTGAAAAGGCTGCGTTGTCAAATCCGTACAAAGCATCGCAAAGTCAATCGACTCCGCCAATTTTTTGATTTTGTCGACAGCTTGTTCCGCAGACAGGTCTTGTGTAGTCATCTTGGATTCTTTCGTAGGAAAAATGTGCTATTAAGTCGCACACGATGGACTGATCGGAAGTCACTTCTAGTCAATTGACTCGTCATAAGACATTCGATGTACCGAGCTAGCCGTCGGAAGATCGCGACGTTGAATACCTCGAAGTATTGAATGAATTGCTGTCAACCACATTAATAAAATCACGACAATAGTAATCGCCAGAGAGACAAATATTACAATTGCTCCGGAAACTGGTTCCATAATGCGATCGAGCGGAGTCTTGCCTTGTCGATGTTTTCCAAAACTTGGTCGATGCCGATACGTAAACTCGGCATCGCGCATGAGTAAAAGGCCTGTTCTTGGCGGGCAAACGAAAACGTCTACCATGATCATCGAGATAGGGCTAGGTTTTTTCTCCGCATCGAAGGCTCCGCAGCAATGGTCCTTAAGCAAAGAATGCTGCGAGCCAGATTTCGACGGTAGTAATGGGGATTTATCAGGTCTCGCAAAGTCGACCATGGATGTGTTCACCTATTTGAGTCTCTCACCGATATTTCTTCCCGATTCACGAGTCGGGAAGTCTTTTGGTAACGAACGGTATCGAGAATCCTGCAATTGATGTGCCACATGCAAATTCATCAAACGTGATATGCAACATTGCCGCGCTCGCAGACTGCACGGGGCGTCTCAGACAACGCAATTTGATCCTTTCACATGAAAAATCGATGAAGTAACCATCAAGCCCATCAGCTTGCTCCCGGCAATCCGGTGAGCGGTGTGCTGGGGAGCGTGTAGTCTCGTTGAATTACGTCCAAGACAAGCTTCTTCGTCTCAGCTGCCGTGAGGTCCTCGACTTGTTCGATCCGTTTCGTTTCATCTGCAAGTGCATCATCCTTGATACACTCGGCAAACCAGCGGCTGTAATCTCCGCATTGAAGATGAAATTGCCAAGTATCATCATCAATGCCTTCAGCAAGTTGACAAAACAAGATCAAGTTTTGAGCTCGAAGATTGAGATTGCCTGTCCTTCCCCGAAAGTAAAAGCTGCGATCTGGTGGCAACTGACCCTCAGCATATTTACGCCGATGACGATGGTGTTGTCGAAGGCTCTTTATCGCCTTGCATACCGTAACGTGTGACGGATTACCGATCGTCCAGATCAGAATCTCGCCATCATTCAATTCCAATTCCGGCAATGGAGCTTTCTCTACTCTCGTTGCGGAAACAAAATCCAGTACGGTTTGTTCGACTTCCTTTCCAACAATCGCAACTGTTTCAACCTGTTTAAGAATGGAAACCGGCAGAAGGCTAGGCTGGACGGTGATGAGCACGACGTTCATCCAGCTCGGCGGTAGCAACTCACTTGAAGGCGCCCAATCTGCGGGAATGAGATGATGGGCTTCATCTAGAAGCAACCAATGGGGTCTCCCTGTTCGTCCTCGCAATTCGCTGATTCCCGCTAGCAACTGTAAAAAGAAATCAGGACGTTCAGGGATCGGTACCCCTGTTAAGCAGAGGATCAGATTCGCGTCGGGCTGTTCCAAGACATGCAGTGCCTCGTCGATCCGCGGTATACTGCTTGGTCCCCCTAGGACAACCGCTCCCTCGAACGATTCGTAATCTCCCTCTGGGTCGACCAGACAGAACTGATAGTTATTCTCGGTTATCGAGTCGACGAACCGATTTGAAAGTGTCGACTTGCCGCTGCCCGACGGCCCACAAATCAATAAAGGTCCAGAGTATGGAGGCAAGCATACGTCGCTGTCGACGGCGGTACCGATCGAAAGCTTGTGTCGAGGCGATGTTCCTCTATACGAGCTCAAATCATTCGAAAGAATTTGCTCGATCAGAAACTCGACTCCTTGACCGTGCGACAAAGGCAATACTAGATCAACGGCTTCAAGAAGACTCGGTAACGCGTTCGAAACGGCGGCGGAGAATTCAACGATCTGAAGAAACGAGTGATCGTTCTCTGCATCGCCAACTCCTACGACGTTATGCCTAGAGAGTTTCATTTCTTTCAATGCACTTTCCAGACCAGACGCTTTGTTAACGCCCGTCGGTAGTACCATCACTGCACCCTTGTTGAAGATCACCTGCAGCTCAAGTCCAAGCTCACGAATCGCCCAAAGTACTGTCTGGTCGAAGGGGCTCCACGTCGCGATCACCGATTTTCCAACCGAAAGCGGCAAGACGCCTGACGAACGCAGTGTGGACACAAGTCGATCCGATGCCGGAGGACCAAGCAAAGTCTCCTTGGTTGTCGAGGGATCGTAAAGAAGCCCGCCATTCTCGGCTACGATCCACCGAAAGAGGCTAAGCTCAGAAAAGATTTCCTTAAGATCTGGGAGTTCTCGCCCGGTCACCAGCACTAGATGCCGACCGGATGCAACGAATCGTTTTAACGATTCGATCGTGCTTTCCAGTACGATTCCATTATGCGCCAACGTTCCATCAAAATCGGTCGCTAAAACGTGATACCGCATGCCGCAACTCTGTGAATTCTCTTGGTTCTATGATGGAGTGCTGACCGATGACGCCCTGTACTGCATACAATGTCTATAATTGCGTTGAAGATCAGCGAAATTCTAAAAAAACCTCCGAACGTTTGGACTTAACCAGACGCACGGAGGTCCGAACGATTTCATAGAATGAATTCGTTTCGTTTATCTCGGAGAAACTCTTGATGGGTCAATATTCACGTCTACGCCGTTCCGATCAACGTCCACCCGAACGCGTCGATCGATCTTATACCGATGGTCTAAATCGAGCAGATACTTCTGATCTGCGAAGTCGGGCCAATGGTCTTCATCAAAACCCGTCGAACCTTCCAATTGCTTCGCAGTAACGTCCAGAATCAAGTGATGAGTTGAAGGTTGATTGGGAGCCGACCCGACTTTGAATGCTTCAAAAGGCACAGCAAACATCTTATTGCCCACGCCTAGAAACCCGCCGTAGGTCACTGCCGCGTAACGAATTTTTCCGGAACGCGAGTCGATAACGATGTCGTTGATTTCGCCGACGCTTTCCCCCTGCGCGTTGTGGATATTCATTCCGATCAGCTTGCTGGCGCGAATGCTGGAACCGCTCGTGATGGGATCGAGTTGGCCCACGTTGGCACCGGTCACCGGTTTATCAGTCCGCGCCCGGTCTTGGCCAAACGCGGTGAGTCCTCCGGAAACCCCGAGGATCGCCAGGGAAAGTGCTGTTGCATAACATTTCATTTTTCTCATCTGATAATTTCCTTGTTAATGAAGATAACAGTAGCAGTAGCGGACTTAACGAAATCTCTTGCCTACGAGGCTGTTCGTTACATCCATACGCAATTGGCGTGCCCGTTTCGTCTATCGCGATGCAATTGCGATGCAGTAGAGTTCTCGATCGGCGTTGAAAGTGGCAAAATCGATGGCAACCTAGTGCTTTGGTCCAATGAAGAACTAGGGCTGAGAAAAACTTGGACGACGGACTTCCAGTCCGTCGATGGCGGCTTGAGCCGACGGACTAGAAGTCCGTCGTACCCTAAATCCAAACGGGAACAATGCACTAGTTCGACTGTCCCAAATCTAGTTCGTAGACGCTACTCAGCTTGGCTGAGTGCTGAAACACGATCGGGAGGGCGACGCCACCGCTCTTAACATCTTTGTGTGATGTTTGACTCGGCAGGAGCCTCGTCCTCCCGTATTTCGTTGATGTGTGAGTGGGAAAGCCTCTAGC
>JANPLJ010000171.1:0-6632 GCA_031426475.1 Pirellulaceae bacterium
GGACGATCCAAATCGGGGAGCGGGTGCTCCAGCGTGTCCGCTTCTGCTTTTTGAATTCTACGTTCTACTTCACGAATCGAGTCGAGATAATTCGATACTGTATTCTGATCGCTTGGGCCAAGTGTCTTTTGCAAACGGACGATTTCATCGGAAAGCGAGTCAAGCAAACTGGCCCGTCGTTTGAGTGCAACGCGTCGTTCTTCCGCGCTGCCACCTTCGCCAAAAAGCGATTCAAAGACAATTCGCGGATGGGCTTCGGCTGGCAAGGGAGTCGTGGGCGAAGACCACGAAAGATTGTTTTGATAGACACAAGCATAACCGTTATCGCATTGGCCAATCACCGACAACAAATCCATCGACATCTCTAACGAGGGCAATTGAGTCGATTGCCCGATGTGCCTTGCAGCAATCTGATCGACGGTAGTGCCGAGATAGTAATCGGTGCTTTCGGTGCGTTTGGCCTTCGCAGCGCTCAAGAACGCAGCGTTCGAAGTGGCGTGCGTTCCCGGATAGGCGTTTTGCAGTTCTAAATTGGTAATCGCCGTCACGTGTTGCTTGATCGGCTCGAGCGCTGCAAGCGTCGGGGACAATTGGTCGAGCGTCTTTTCGCTGCGTGGAGTCCAGGAAGTGATATCGCTTCCCATCGGCATGTAAACGAATCCCAGTCGACGCAATTGGCTGGGAGCTGCAGCGGTATCACCTAACGCGGTCATGGCCGGGATCATCGCATCAAGCAATGGCAGTGCAAGTACAGCACCGGTACCTCGCAAAAATGTTCGCCTGGGGAGGGCTTTCTTCTTGATCATCATGGGGAGGTTCTCATTTGGAAAGGGATGCTATTGACGATGCCGAGAGCGATAGACGATATACGATAATTGTCGGCTTGGGCTGAACGTACGATTTGCCGGATCGCTGGTGCGTCATGATGATCCAAACCACGGCCTAAGGCGTACATTAGCAGCTTTTCTGACATTGTAGCAACAAACAATTCAGGCCGCTCTAGCAATCCTTGTTCGAGCCCTTCGGTGCCATCAAACTCACCGCCTCCCGGAAGTCCACCCTTGGCATCCACTCGAACACCGCCATCATAATCTCGCCAACGCCCAACGGCGTCGTAATTCTCGAGGGCGAATCCTGGTGGATCGATCAAAATATGGCAGCTGGCACAGGCCGGATCTGCGCGATGTTGAGCAAATCGCTCGCGCACGGGCAGCTTTGCTGATACGACGTTGTCGGTCAAAGCTGGCACATTGTCGGGTGGTGGAGGTGGAGGTGTCCCCAGAATGTTCTCCAGAATCCACTTGCCACGGATCACAGGCGAAGTGCGGGTAGCGTACGAAGTGACCGTCAAGATACTCCCCTGCCGAAAAAGTCCGCCGCGGTGACTATCCTCATCAAGCTCCACTCGACGGAAACGGCTCCCATAAACATGTCGGATGCCATAGTGCTTGGCTAGTCGCTCGTTGAGAAACGTATAGTTCGACTTGATCAGCTCGAGTGCGCTGCGATCCTCGCGCAGGATACATTCGAAAAACATTTCCGTCTCGGTTCGAAACGCTTGTCGCAAGTTGTCATCGAAGTCTGGAAATAGTCTCGCATCGGGAGTGGCAGAATCGAGATTGCGCAAGTACAGCCACTGCCCTGCAAAGTTGGTTACAAGTGCCGATGAACGCGGGTCGGCCAGCATGCGGCGCGTTTGTGCCTCCAGCACTTCCGGTTGGCTGAGTTTCCCGACTTCGGCTAACCGCAACAATTCTTCGTCAGGAATGCTGCTCCACAAAAAGAACGATATTCGCGAAGCCAATTCAAAATCGTTGACGCGATAAGCTGTCGCAGCCCGAAGACCTGCCGGTTCACGTTCAACACGAAACAAAAAACGTGGGTGAATCAAGATCGAACTGAGTGCCATCTCAATGCCATCTTCAAAACTCCCTTCGGTGCGGGCCGCATGATACAGCTCCATGGGACGCGCCAAGTCCGCCTCACCAATTGGCGAGCGACACGCGCGGCGCAACATGTCGGTGATAATCCGGCGTGCACATGACTCCTCATCGTCGGCACTGCTGGGATAACAGGTGAAGATCTTGTGGCGACTCAACGGTTCACTTTCTCGTTGTCCATTTTCACTGGCATCGAGCGGACCAATCACGGAGACTTGGTAGATCGCGGGAGTCTGCCGCGGATGGCGATAAAAATTGTAGTGCACGTTCAATGGTTGTCGCTCTGTCTCCAACAACGATGAGCGATTCTTGATAAAGGTCACGCCGATTTTATGCTCGCCAGCCTTGGCTCGAAAACGTGAGACGAGATGCTGATCGACGTTTGCATGCGTTGGCCGATCGTTGTCATATTCCGTGTCAGCGTTTTTCGCTTTACCGCGTGGTGGCCGAACTGTGAACGATTCGATGTGAGCCGAATCGAGCAAGACTTCCACTTGGTGAGGTTCGGAAAGTCCCTCCACTTGCTCATTACGATCGCGCGACAGTCGCACTCGGATTTCATACTGGCCATCGGCAGGGAACGTATACGAGACCAACAAGCCTCCCCTCGTTCCCTGTGGAAGCCCTTCTACATGCTCCTCCTGTGTCACATCCGGCGCTATACGAAAAGTCTTGCCATCGGGAGCTTTCAATGCCCTCGCAATGGCGGTACGGCTGACATACTGTGCGGCAGAGATGTATCGATTGAGCAGAACCGGCGACAATTCTCCGACGGTTATGTTGTCGAACCCTTTGCTCACCTCATCGGCTGGAAGCATCGCCTGTACATCGATGTGAACACCCAGCAAATCACGAATCGCATTTTGATACTCACTGCGCGTCAATCGACGAAACGTGCTTGTTCTTCCCGGGTGTGGATGTTTCTTAGCGATCGTGTCGAGCGACTCGTCAAGGAAGCTTAGCGCGCTGTCGTATTTGCTCGCGTGGGGGCGGTCCGCATCCATAGGCGGCATTTGCCGAGTCCGCAGTTTGCGGACGACCTTTTCCCAATCTCCACTTCTCTCGGAAATAGTCTCTGCCGAAAGCGTTTCCACATTCATTCCAGCGGACGGATCGGTGTTGCTATGACAACCGACACAGTAGTCCGCAAGAAACTTTTTGAGCGAAGGGTTTACTATCGTTTTGAATGGATCTTCATCCTTCGCGCCACTCTCTTGCCCAACGACCAGAGCGGCGCTCAAGGTAAGTATAGCCAGCGCCAAAAGTTGCCCCAGGACGATCTTCGACCTTGAAATCATGAATAACCTATCAAAAAAGAGAGTTCTTCTAGCGAAGGGCTCGTATATGTATCATTCTCCGCAATCACTCCAGTGCGTCTTCAAGGCTTCAGTCTTGGGTAGTAGATCTTGCTAAAGATCGTGCTAAAGATCGTGCGGATTTGGAATCGTTAGCAAAATCCACGACATCCAACCTCGCGTTTTAGTCTTGCGGATGTATTAGTTATAGTTTGAAGGTCTAGATCCTTCAATTGCAAGAACCTGCCCCCACGCGAAGCCTCCCCGAGGTTCTGGGATCATTCTATTTTTTCGTAACCGGCTGAGTAAACGCTCAAACGACCTCCGTCCCACTTTATTCTCCCGATTGTAAAATCGCCCCAGCTTTTTACTTTCTCCTCCTACGCAATGCATGTTCTTTTTCCTCTTTCCTCTTTTTTCCTCTTTCCTCTCTTTTTCCTTTTTCCTTTTTCCTCTTCCTCTTAGTCAGTACTACGTTTGCCAGTACATCGATTCTTTGGGTGCTCGATACGCGACAGCCATCTCGGGAGTTTCCCTTCGACTCCCACCGGCGAAGAGCGAGTCGACGGCTGCGATTACCATGCCGGAAGTCAGCAGCGTCCGTTCGATTGGGTATTCGGTCTGTCCGCGAACGATCATTTGCTCGACGTGACGGGTGAGCGGATTAAAAAAATCGGCGGTCGTTGCGCTGGAACCCGGCATTGGCAACATCATTTGGCAACCGATGATCTCGTTCGTGTCGGATCGGAAACCCGCGTAGTTAAAATCGCGTATCCCAGTGAGAAAAATACTGGTCTGGAATCCATCGCGATGCTCGACCAAATAACCTGTCGTATTGGGCAGCGACTGTCGGGCCCATTCAAAGGTGACTGAGGCGCTTGGATAGCCGGTGTCGACCGGTAAATGGTGGCTTCGGCAAAGCGCTGATACGAATAGCTTTCGTGTCAGATCACGCTTCGCCAATTCGTCCCACATCGATTCACCCTTGAGAGCTTGCACCGAGCGTATTCCGACTTCACCACGTCGCCGTCGCTCGGATATGCATTGCGCAGTCTCCAAAGCATGGAAATCGTAGCTGTCGACTCCACCGTAGGCGACGCAAACGCTTTCTTTCAGGGGAGTGTCGATCGTCAATTCAAAACGAGGAAGCCGCCATGTTACGGGTAGCGACGAACCAGCATAGAATGGAAAACCAAGTCGTTTCGCGTCATCGACCATGGACTTACATTCGCTCCACTCGGTCGAGAGATGCTTGTCGTTGAAAACCGGTACGCTTCGACCGCTCGATTCGAATACTTTGACAATTTCCTTAAACCATTGATACCGTGGGTAGAGCTTCTGGCCTTTCTCATTGCTCGGGTAGTCTCCATGCTCAGCGATGAGAACAACGCCATCAACCGCCAGCTTATCGCCACCCAAAGTCAATGCATCGGCGACCGAATCAAACTGACGAAGCCCGTACTTCGCGATTCGTTGTTTGCTGATGTCCTTCTCAGGAATCTGATCGATGTAGACACCACTGATTTCGACGGCAGGCGAATTCCATTTGCCATCCATGGCATAACCTGCAGCAAAACGATCGAGGAAATGCTGAGCATGAGAATGTTGATAGACGCTGGTCCCCAGAAAAGCGATCTTCTTTTTAGGTGCCTGTGCGATTGCAAGCTTAGAGAGCAAACAGGTACCCAAGCAACACTTTCCAAATTGCCGTCGATGAAACATGGCTCATTACCCTTCCCAGGAACTTCCATCCCAATAAATCATTTGTCGAAGCAGTTCTTTGCTACCGGCGCTGAACGCAGCAAACAATAACTCGCCTTTCTCCGCGGTCGCCAATTGAGGAGAACCGATATGGCCTGGCACGGTGCGATCCTTGGTAATCCACGCACGTGACGCTGGAGCAAACGGTTGACCAGGTTCGACCGTGACGGTGTCTCGAAAATTGCCGACCAGGTGAGGAGCGATTCGCAAAATCATGGAAGTTTCCCATTCACATGCGTGCCCCATTTCGCTTTGATGTAGCTGGTCGACTTGCGGCAGCGGATCTTGGTTCACAACGATTGAATTCGAAGTATGCGTCCGATCAGCAAGGTGCAAGCCGTCCAGTTCTTCGAACGCTTCACCGAATGGCTCACGTCGTTTCGCTGAATGCCTGGTCGACAATCGGTCTTTGCCGAGCGACCAATAGGTCGAAAAAAGAAGCAGCAAGTCGTTGCGAGCACGGTACCGTTGACGGACTTCAAACATCGCTTGCTTTCCAGGGACGTCATTTCCGCCATGTCCATTGAGTAGCAAGATGCGTCGAAAACCATGCAAGACAAGGTTATCGACGAGGCTATTGAGAAGATCGAGGTAGACACGCGGGGGGCAAGACAAGGTCCCCGGGAAGTCGAGGTGGTGATCCGAATTCCCTAACCACATCAGAGGCGTGACGAGTATCTGCTCCGACATCTCGTCCTCGACGCGTCGCACGATTTCTCGCAGCAACATGCTATCGGTCATCAGAGGAAGGTGGTGTCCATGTTGCTCGATCGCTGCGATCGGAACAAGGATAGGGATATCTTTCGAAAGGCCAGCAATCGTGGGCCAAGCGAGTTCTTCAAGTAACATGGGGGCTGCGTGAATTGAAAAATAGTTCGGGGCGTTGCCAGTCAATGGAACCGTGGGCACGCGCTGCGGCTTCGGCTGTTGGGGAAGGATTTGTCGCAAAACATTCCAGCTTGGCCCTCAACACCCAAGGTTGCTTCAACGTATCATAACGTATTCCGAATTCGCAAAAGGATGCATGTGATCCGCGGGAGTGTCATTTTTTCGAGGTAACTGTTTTATGATGATCCGCGATCGGAGCGCAGTTTGGCACTGGTGGGTCAGTGGGCTTTTGCTGCTGGCGACCATGGTGAATTACATGGACCGGCAAACGCTTTCGAATTTATCGGTCCGCGTTACCAAACAATTCCAACTTACCAACGAGCAATATGGAGACATTGAGTTCGTCTTCGGTATTGCGTTTGCAATAGGATCGCTTTTTTTCGGAGTGATTGCAGATCACGTCTCGGTGAGGATACTTTACCCTGCGATCCTCGTTGCATGGTCGGCAGTTGGGGTCGCCACAGGTCTTACGGACGGCTATCCGTCGATGCTAGTATGCCGTGGTTTGCTTGGGTTCTTTGAGTCGGGGCATTGGCCCTGTGCGCTGATCGTTACTCAATCGATCATGACGCGTGGCGATCGAGCCATGGGGAACAGCATTCTGCAAAGCGGCGCCTCATTAGGTGCGATTCTCACTCCGATATCGATTCGACTTCTGGTGGGAGACAACATGGCAACCGATGCTTGGCGATTACCATTCTTTGTGATCGGAGCGATTGGAGTATTATGGGCTGTTTTGTGGCTGATC
>JANPLJ010000172.1:0-1649 GCA_031426475.1 Pirellulaceae bacterium
CGGGCAATGGATGGTGGACCTGGACTTCCAAGTTGGATTGGATTGGAAACCAGAAACTGAACCGTCAATTCTTCAGCCCATGTTTCGGAAACAACCACATAGAACTCGACATCATCAAAGGCTGTACCACGGGAAAACATATTCGCTAACCGAATCGTCCCTGAATCTTTATTCGCCGGTATACCGACGGTCATGACCGATATCGGACCTTTCTTGGTCTTTCCGCCAATCGCCGCAGACATCTTCCCCTGACGCGTCTTGGTGTAATCAAAAGCGATTGCCGATCGTCCGAAATCGTCGGTATCCTTACGAATGTTGGAGAGCTGATAAGATGGCGATTCTGGCGGAGGCGTTAACAAATCAGCCCTAGCTGAGACAGTAGCCACGGAAAATACAATCAACGCGATCGGAATCGAGAAACAGCGGATCATTAAATTGTCCTTTGAATTTAACTTGTCGGATGAATTCCAGGTGAATTCCAGGGGTCAGACCCTGTTTACTGTTTACGGAACCTACTTCTGGACGTTAAGTTACTACGTCCATTTGGATCCAGTACCTAGCAAAAAGCCACTGGTTGTTGAACATCCTGGTCTGTGAAGATAGTCGAGGAGTTGCTAGAAGCTGTTCGAGGGGTCAGACCCTGTTTACTGTTTACGGAACCTACTTCTGGACGTTAAGTTGCTACGTCCATTTGGATCCAGTACCTAGCAAAAAATCAATGGTTGTTGAACATCCTGGTCTGTGGAGATAGTCGAGGAACTGCTACAAAAACAGTAAACAGGATCTGACCCCATGAGGTGCTTGCTGCTCGCAAGTCAATGTTCTAAAAGTGATGTGTCTCACTCGGCTTCATTTTCCGAGCGGGCCGATGTTCAATGCTTTGTCGGTTGGGATGTTGGGCAATGGTGGCAATGGTGGCACGGGTGCTGCAGGGTAGAGCCCAAGCCAGCGACCGAACCATCCGGTAGTGAGCATCTGAGCCGAGAACGGATAGCTATGACCGCCGGGGAAAGAATACCAACTGAAGCAATCGCCCGCGCGCAGACTGTTGAGATACGAGTCGATCCCCTTGGGGCTGTAGCCGTTGTTGTTTACGTAGTAGTCCTGTGTCTGGGCGTAGCCAGTGCGAGTTCTACGCGCGGCGAGCGGGCTGGGCAAGCCAGAGTCCTTCACGTCCTGCCATTGGTAGTAAACTTTCATCGTCTCAATACATTTCGGCAAGATGTCGTGCTGCTTGAACTCGATCTCGCTGGAGATGACCATGAGTGGGCGAGGAGCGACCATCATCATGAGACTCTCGAAGCCAACGGGCAGCTCGAGATTGCGATTCTCGGGCAAGATGTATTGATAGAATTTGGGGATGTAGAGAACAGGGCCGCTGTTTTGCAAGAAGCCCCAACGGCGCAGTGATTCGGCACCGCTGGAGGGGCCTTCATCGCCGTCGGGTGTCCAAGGTTCCATCGTTTTGGGTTGGCGGCACCAAGCGTTGGCTTTTGGCTTTCCCGTGTAACCTTCTGGATATTTTGGCCGGTCCCAATCCAGCACACCGCCATTCGGCACGGCGGCAGCAATGCGCTGGTCAAAAGCCGCGGCGAAGAGCGTAACATGGCCACCATAGGACCAACCAGTACAGCCGATTCCGTTCGGGT
>JANPLJ010000173.1:0-1352 GCA_031426475.1 Pirellulaceae bacterium
CGATCGCATCACCGCCGCCACCGATCTTGAAAGGGCGACCGTTCGGGGCGAAGTATTCCTTGTTGGTATCGATGCCGGCTGCTTTCGCAATCGTAGTGTTAAAATCCGCGATTGAAACGCTATCGTCCTCGACGCCTCGTCCATCTTTGTCGGACGATCCGTAAACTTGGCCACCGTGGATCCCAGCACCGGCCAAAACGCATGAGAAGACACCTGGATGGTGATCGCGACCGGCGTTCTCATTGATGGTGGGCGTTCGACCAAATTCCGTCGCCAGAACTATCATCGTCGATTTGAGTAGACCTTGGTCCTTCAGGTCCTTCAGCAAGGCGCTCATCGACTGGTCGAGTTGCCCGGCGCGTTCGGGCAGTTCGTTGAATATTTGTTGGTGCATATCCCAACTCCCGAATTCGACTTCCACGAATCGCACACCCCCTTGAATGAGCCGTCGGGCTAGCAAGCAGCCTTGACCAAAGCGATGTACTCCGTACGCTTCCTTCATTTCCTTGGTTTCTTGATTGATGTCGAAGGCGGCAAGTTCTTTGCTGCCCATCAACCGAACGGCTTCGCGATACATCTCGTTGTACGTGGCGACTTCCGTCCCTGAAAATTTTTCACGGAAATCGTTATCGATACGGGCTGCCAAGGTCAAGCGTCGTTTAAAGTTGGTATCGGTGAGGTAGCTCGGCGACTTAATATTCTCTAAACCTTTGGATGGATCACCGATCGGAACAGGGATCGTTGTCGATTCTAGGAACCCCGAGTTTGGATGCTCGTTGCCGTTTCCGACGAGCACATTCCCTGGCAGATCTTTGCTGATTTTTCCCATCACATGCAACAACCATGCGCCCATACTTGGGTGGTTGATGCTATTGAGTTTCTTGTAAGCGGTTCGCATAAGATACGTCCCTTGCTGATGATCGCCGGTTTCAGTGGTCAGCGAACGTATCACCGCGAGATCTTCTGACAGCTCAGCTAGTTTGGACAAACTTTTGCCGAAAAGCATGCCTGGCGTTTTCGTCTTGATCGTTTCTGTTTCGCCTTGCACATCCCTTCCGGGTTTCGGATCAAACGTGTCGATGTGGCTCATCGCGCCTCGCATCATCAGAACAATGACTTGCTTGGCTTTCGCCGAAGGTGCCGCAGCCACCGCAGATTGTTCCCAGTCGGATAGCAGTTTGACACCGAGCAATCCCGCTGACGCTTGCGCGAACAGTTTTCGGCGTGAAAATGGATGATCCAATAATTCAAGTGAATGGTTTTTCATGGATGGACAGTCCCTTATTGAATAAAAATGAATTCGCGTGTGTTGAGTAACGCCCAAAGGAGATTGCCGTACCCTTTGCCCACCG
>JANPLJ010000174.1:0-7653 GCA_031426475.1 Pirellulaceae bacterium
CCCCCGCCGCGCCCGAACAACGCACCCACGGACACACGCCGCGATCATAGTTCTCCCCCGTACCGCGTCAAATAGACTACCTGCGTGTCTTGATGGCTCGCCTTGCAACAATGCACTGTCCGCAGTGCGATGATCCTGTCGGCACACAAACTGTCGATCAAGTCGTCGATCACGTGATGAGCCTTCCGAAAGGAACGCGTGCCTTGATCCTCGCACCGATCGAATCAAGCGTCAATCGAGAAGTTGTCTTGGACGAAGCGTTTTTCAACGAACTGAAGGTCCAAGGCTACGTCCGGATTCGGATCAATGGCCAGACGACCTCGATCGACGAACGCCCCGAACTAGCCAATCGAGGTCGTTATCAATTGGAAGTCGTCGTCGATCGAATCAAGATCGACTCGAAGGAACGCACTCGCATCGCAGATAGCCTCGAAACCGCATTGGGACTCGGTAAAGGGCTGATTCGGATTGCGATTCATAGCGATGATCGACCGGAGCCCCAATGGGAAACGCAAACGCATTCGCTCACTTTGGCTTGCCATCGGTGTGGACTATCTTTCCAACCTTTAACGCCGCACAGTTTTTCATTCAACACTCAATTGGGATGGTGTTCCGATTGCGATGGGTTGGGTGTGAGGCTTGGAACAAATCCTGCTGCCCTGCTCGATTCGACCAAGTCGTTGGCCCAAGGAGGCATGCTTCTTTGGCCGGAACTCAGTCGATCGCTTTCCCGAGAAATGTTGGACGCTCTATGTTCGCAGACGGGGATTCCCATCGATGTACCGATTGGAACGTTGACGATAAAGCATCGAAACCTGTTGCTCTTCGGGACAGGCGAGCAATTGTTTGCAATGAAAGATTTCTCGTTCCGATTCCGCGGCATCTATCCTTCACTTGATATTGCCGCTCGGTCGAGTCAGACTTTGCGAATGCGATTGGAAGCGTACACAGCCGAGGTTGAATGCCTGTCCTGTCGCGGTTCACGTTTGCGAGCCGAAGCTGCCAAAGCTCGCTTCCGCGAGCTCACGATCGCAGAACTCGTCGCGATGCCACTCGGCGAGTTGCTCTCGACCCTTCAGGGATGGAAACTCGACCGCCGCGAACAGAAGATCGCCGGCGAGCTAATTCGGGAAATCGTGGGTCGACTGAGCTTTCTCGTCGAAGTAGGACTGGATTATCTTTCGCTTGGTCGCGCCGCGAACTCGCTCAGTGGTGGTGAAGCGCAACGCATTCGTCTGGCCGGACAGCTCGGAAGCGGCCTGTGCGGCGTTTTATATGTTTTGGATGAACCAACGATCGGATTGCATCCCCGAGATAACTATCGGTTGGTCAACGCACTTCATCGACTTCGCGATCTCGGGAATACATTGATCGTCGTAGAACATGATCGCGATGTTATCGCCAGCAGTGACAGCCTTTGCGATTTCGGGCCAGGATCAGGCTATGAAGGCGGGCAGATCGTCGCTCAGGGCACGCCAGCCCAGATCGGTCGAAGCAAGACAAGCATCACGGGGCCTTTCTTGAGTGGGAAGAAAGCGATTCCGATCCCTAAGAATCGACGGATTCGGGATGTGGCGAGTGCATCGGACGATACGAAGGGTTCGCGTCGACGCAGCGACCCGGCCAAGGTTGCAGCGATCGCACAACAATGGCTTGGCGTCCGCGGTGCCAAGGCGAATACGCTTCGGAGCATCGATGTCGATTTGCCGTTGGGCTGTCTAGTTGCTGTCACCGGGCCAAGTGGATCAGGGAAGAGCAGCTTGATCAACGACGTCCTCTACCCTGCCCTTGCCCGCCGATTGCATCGAGCCCAAATCAAAGTCGGGCCGCATAAGTCGATCGAGGGCTTGAAAGCAATCGATAAAGTCGTTCGCGTCGATCAATCGCCGCTCGGCTCGTCGCCTTCTTCGACTCCCGCAACCTATACCGGCGTCTTCGATTTGATACGTGAATTGTACGCCAAGCTTCCCGAAGCAAAGGTCCGGGGCTTTACGGCTCGGCAATTCAGCTTCAATGTCCCAGGGGGCCGCTGCGAAAAATGCGAAGGCAACGGACGCTGTCGAATCGAGATGCATTTCTTACCCGACGTCTGGGTTGAATGCGATGCGTGTCACGGTCGTCGATATACTGAAGAAACCCTCACCGTTCGCTACCAAGGTAAATCGATTCACGATCTTCTCGAAATGAAGATTGGACAAGTACGTGATCTGCTGATCAACCTCCCCAAGATTCGCCGCATTCTGACGACGCTCTGCGATGTAGGCCTCGACTACATCGCGTTGGGGCAGTCCGCGCCGACACTCAGCGGTGGCGAAGCACAACGGGTCAAACTAGCCGCCGAGCTATCACGACCTGATACTGGACGAACACTCTATTTACTCGACGAGCCCACGACTGGACTCCACTTCGAGGATATCGCAAAGTTGCTCGGTGTCCTTCATCGTCTGGTCGATGTCGGCAATACTGTCGTTGTTATCGAGCACAACTTGGACGTGATCAAGTCTTGCGACTGGGTGATCGAATTGGGTCCCGAGGCGGGATGGCATGGCGGTCAAGTTGTCTTCGGTGGCACGCCTGAACAGCTCGTCGCTTATGCGGAGGACTACCAGACCCAAGCCAAGCCGAAAGGTCGAAAGAAATCAAAAGAAGTTTCGTCTTCAACCACCAAACTTCGCTGCCATACTGGCGAAGCATTGGGAGCAATTCTAAAGGCCGGACCGTACGAACAAAGAACCAAGTACGACCCGATGGTCGAATTGGCACCTCGCGCTGACGATCAATCGCTTCGCGACATCGCCAAGCAAAGTTTAGCACCATGGCAGGTGGACGGTCGCAAATGGCATCTCGAATCGGGATTGGACCGACAAGGCAAGCCGGTGCTGTGGGAACGATCGATGTTGCGTCCGATTATCGAACGCATCGAAGCCGCCGCGGTGTGCGGCGAAATCGATTGGAACTCGAATAGCGTCGTCGAGGTACCCGCCAAGATAAAATCGCAAGGCTGGTTTCTTCACGCATTTACCGCCGAGTCACCATGGCTCAAACTGAAATTCCGAATCCCGAAAGGATATTTTACAAAACCTGAACTTCTCGAACTCTTAAAGTTGCCGCCACTATCGCAAATTGAGGGAATTCAAGCATTCCATCGCGATGCTAGGACCTACGTCGAAGTAGGCACCAATTGGCAAGAGGTTGAGTTGCGACCGCATTTGCAAAGCGAAATCGACACCCCCGTATTCTGGAATTGGCTCGATCAAGCCTTGAAAGCTTTCTCCGATGCGACCAGCGATCATTGACCGCTTATGTACTTTCGGATCATGTAGGCACGCGTCGTAGTCGTAGCCGAAGTTGTGAAACTTCGGATGTAGCGCAGTGGACGCAGCTTTTCCTGCTTCGTCCAGATTCTGACGAATCCGGCTACCGAGGATCTTCTTCCAGATCCTGACGAATCCGGCTACACCGAATTCTAGCTGGAACGCGGATTTTGCATTCGGTGGTCACCGTCTGCAACGCGTGGTATTCTATAGAACTTCGAATGGCAATACCGAATGACTGGCAAGATCAAGCAATCGATCAAGGGGAGAAATAGGGGTGAGCGACGATCGGAAGCAAAAACTACAATCGATGTTGTATGCGATCCGAGATCTCAATGACTTTTCGCCGAACGATGCCAAGCTCGTTTGCCGCGACCTGGCGCCCGCTTATGTGACGATCACGCTAAAGAAGCTGGTGCGGGTTGGGCTATTGAATTCGATTGAAAGCGACAACAAGGCGCTATTGCGTTGGACCTGTTCGGAAGCCCATGAGCTCGATCAATTCATCGAGCGTCAAGTCTACGGAGATCAAGTCAAACAGACGCCCGAACAAGATCGACCGAGAGAACTGTTGCTTCGCGACGGAGCAGCTCGTTTGACGACAGATCAATTGATCGCGATTCTCATTCGGGTAGGAGTGACAGGTGAATCGGCGGTGCAAGCAGGTCGCAAGCTTGCCAATCGTTTTGCCGACCGACTTACCGATCTTCCCGATGCGAGTCTTGCGGAGCTTCGCAAGATGAGTCCTACGATTCGCAAAGATAGCTTCAGTCAGATTATGGCAGGCATTGAATTGGGACGACGCATTGCGTCTCTCAAGGAAGAACAAGCAGTCACTCCGATTCGAATCAAAGGCTGCGATGACGCGATTCGATACTGCATGAAAAATTTCTCGAGATTGGCATTCGATGGCAAACAAGAACAGTTTCATATCGTAACGCTCGATACACAGCATGGCCCGATCGCAAGCCACCTGATTACCATTGGGACGCTCGATGCCAGCCTAGTGCATCCTCGCGAAGTCTTTCGACCTGCGATTCGCGATGCAGCATCGGCGATTCTGCTCGTCCATAACCACCCGTCTGGCGATCCGACGCCCAGCTCCGAAGATCGCGCGGTGACACGAAAACTCCGAGACGTCGGAGAGCTGATCGGAATTCGTGTTCTTGACCATATCGTCGTGGCGCGCGAGCGTGGACGGAGTATCATGTCAGAGGGAATCTAAGTTCATCTCTCTGGAGTTTCGTATGAAGACTGCATCGCTTCTGGCTTTGATTTGGTTTATTTCATTCGATGTCATGCTTGCCCAAGAACCAACGGTTGATCGCTTGCAAACTCAATCGTTTGGGATCATCGATGGCGAAGGCCCTGACTGGAAAACGCTCGGCAAGGAAGATTTTACGCGAGCAAACTGCGATGAAGAGACCTTTGTCTGGGATGGCCATTCGGTTCGATGTACTGGCAAGCCAGTCGGTGTCCTGCGTTCGACGAAGCAATACAAGAATATTGAATTCGTCGCTCGTTGGCGTCATCTCTCTATCGGCGGAAACTCGGGATTTTTTCTTTGGGCACCGGCGGATGCATTCGAAGGACTCGAACCCAACAAGCTTCCCAAGGGAGGAATCGAAGTTCAGATTCTGGATCATGGCTACGCGGAGAAATATTTCCAGCGAACCGGAAAACAGGGCGATTGGTTTACGACCAACGGAGATATCTTCGCGGTCGGACGTTCAAAGATGACCCCGTTTGAACCGCTCTCGCCCAACGGCTCTCGAAGTTTCCCTCGTGAAAAACGAAGCCTCGGTTCCCCCGAATGGAATCATTATTATGTTCGCGCAATCAATGGTGAAGTTCGCTTATGGGTCAACGGACGTGAAGTCTCAGGCGGTCGAGACTGCAATCCGGCCGAAGGTTATTTGTGCCTGGAATCGGAAGGAGCTCCGATCGAATGGACGAACATTCGGCTCCGAGAACTGCCCTAGCATGGCCACCGCGACTTCGATCGCGGAAGCATCCAATGTGGTCCCACGACTCCGATCGCGGGAGTGAATATCCGTCAGCGGGCAGAGCCGCTGACCCACTTGTGGGCCATCAGGTTGGCGGCAGCAACGCGTTCTCGTTCGTCGATGGTGAAGCGGACACCAAACTGTACGCCAGCAGTCCGCCAGCAATCGCTCCGAAAAGATGTCCATCCCACGATACGCCCTGATTCATCGAAGGAAGGACTCCCCAAAGCATCGTGCCTCCGTACAGAAAGAATACCAGTAACGCAACAAGCAACGGTACGAGTCGGCGCTCAAAAAATCCTGACGCGATTAGAAACGCAATTAGGCCGTAAACCAATCCACTCGCGCCGACATGAATGCTGCCGCGTCCAAAGAGCCATAAAAGAAGTCCTCCCAAAAGGACCAATCCAACGACGATGGCAATTGAATTCGCCCTCGAACCAGCTAGCAATACCAGCAAGAGTGCCAACGGAATCGTGTTGCTGATCAGATGCCCCCAGCCGCCATGCAAAAACGGCATCAGCGGAATCCCGATCAAGCCCCCGATCGTCCTCGGACGCAATCCATATGCGTTGAAGTCAATCGGCAATACGACATCAACAAGATGAACGCTCCAAAGTATCGCGATCAAGATCAAAACCCATCTCAATTCTTCTTGGATCGTATGTTTCATAGTTTACGTTGCTATTCTCCCGAAATCGTTTAGGCGTTGCACAACACTAAGTTACCGATTTCCAAAACTCCGAGCGAGCAAATATCCAAGTAAACTTGGACCGTGAAAGTTGAGTATGGTTTCGGACGTAGCCACCGTCGCCAAGACGGCGGAAGAAGTGCCTTAGACTATCAATTTTACGAGGATTTAGAAGCTCTAAGCATCCACTCTCTTGGCGAGCGTGGCTACGAGAGCTGGCGATCAGCGAGAAGTGTAAAACTTTTCTGTGATATTCGTAACAGACGCGCGCTTACCGGCATTTAAAATTCGAAGGCGACAACCTGAAATGGTAAGATATACGCTTAAGGATCGTCTCAAGATCAAGTTATTCGTCAATTCACTCGTTTGCTTTATTCGTTTAGAGCGAAGCCGTAGGAGATCCCCCAAATGTTCGTTCGAAGAATGTTGAGCTCGTGGATCGTAAGTTACGCCGTTCTGAGCAGTTTCGCGCTCGGTGTCACTCCGATGGTCGAACATGCGCCATTAGCTCCAGAACTGGTTGCAGTCCCTCAGAATCTTTTGAACTTGATTCATACTGCCGAGGTCCAAAAAGAGCTTGATTTTTCAACCGAGCAACTGGCGTCCTGGGAAAAGACCTTGCGAGAAATCGACGCTCGATGGTGGCCATCGCGAATTCAGCCCGCCGCACAGCAGCGGAAATTGGTAGCCGAACTTGAATTGCAAGCGATCTCTGCATTGGAAAGCTTGCTCGGTGCAAACGCGGCAGTTAGGCTTCGTCAAATTGAGCTTCAATCGCAAAGCAGCCGGATGTTGGTAAGACCTGAGATAATGAAGTTTCTCGGCATCGACGCCAAGCAAAGCCAAAAGATTGCAGAGCTGTTTGTTGAGAACGATCAACTTGGGAGCGAGCTGTCATCTAAGAACGGCCAGGAAGATCCTGAGAAGGCGAAGGCATTTATCGCGGCCAAGCAAGCCGAACCCAAGAAAGCGATTGCAATATTGACGACCGCTCAGTCAGATCGACTTCGACAGGTCTTGGGTAAGCCTTTTTCTACTGCAAAACTAGAACGCATCTATCCCTTGGCCCCAGAATTGATCGATTCCGGTTATTGGACTGGCAACGAACATCCCACTCTGAAATCACTTCGAGGACAGGTCGTCATCGTTCACGTCTATGCATTTCAGTGTCACAATTGTGTGGCGAATTTTGGCCATTACAAACGCTGGGACGAGACTCTCAAGAAGCGAGGCGTGCAGGTCGTCGGAATACAGACTCCGGAAACGTCGTCGGAAAAGGATCCCGAAAAAGTTCGGACCGCGGCGACAAAAGAAGGCTTTCGGTTCCCCGTTTTGATCGATGTCGAAAGCAAGAACTGGAGTGCCTGGGGTAATACCATGTGGCCCACAGTCTATGTCATCGACAAAAAAGGCTACATTCGCTTTTGGTGGCAAGGCGAACTCAATTGGCAGGGAGCAACCGTCGATCAAAAGATAGAAGCAGTCATCGAAAAATTGTTGGAAGAATCGTAATACCCGTAGGCCGGAACAAGCAGCTAATTGCGTTCGTCAATTTGAGAAAGATAATCTGCGCTGTTCCGGCAATCGGAAACCTCCGTTTTGCCGGAACGGCGTCGCCACCGTTTTATTCAACATCCAAGTT
>JANPLJ010000175.1:0-10153 GCA_031426475.1 Pirellulaceae bacterium
TGGCTGAAACGCGCCTGGGAGAGGCCGAGCTTCCGCGAGAGCTCCGCCTGCGTCAGCCCACGTGCATGCCGGAGCTCGCCAACCTTCGCCGCGAGGTTTGGCATAAAGCCTTGCAAACAAACCTGCCGTCGAACCCTCCGTGTTTTCAGCTCGCACCGCAATGGTATTGTCGCCTGGCTTTACATAGTTGGTCACATCGATAGTATCGATTTGCTCAGAGCGATTCCCAGCTCCAACACGGCGGCCGTTGATGTAAACTTCATAGGCATCGTTGGCACCGATTTGAAGCTGAGCCTTCTCAAGGATGGCAAGTTGGATCGATTTTCTAAAGTAAACCGAGCCTCTTGGGGCTTGGTTCGTCGGAATCGAAGATGCCCAGATCCATTCAGCTTTCGGGGCTCGAACACTGGCTCGAGCCGGCGCCGACGGGGCATCGCCACGCTGGTTCGACTGTGCTGATACCGGTCGATTGCCCACGAAAACAGCCGCCAAACCGACAATGGCGAGAAGGGCATTGGGGGTCGAACGACAAATGAAATCGCTAATACGATGACGATGGTAAGGTTGACAGTCGAGCACAGCAGATCCATCCGTAATTTATGGAGTGAACTTCTTCCGTGCTTTCCGTAGCAAATGCTTCACCGAGCCCGCAAGATCACTGGCAAAAATTCGGGAATTGTTGCCGCCATGCAGGAGGTAATGGAGCTTCGATTCGGACCGCTCTGCCGTCTTTTGGATGCCGAAATGACAGCTTATGAGCGTGAAGTCCAAAATGTTCATCATGATCGTGGCTGCGCGGTGTATACCAAGGCAGTGTACAGCCGTAGGCCTGGTCGCCGAGTATCGGCATCCCTCGCGATGCAAATTGAAGCCGAATCTGATGCATGCGGCCAGTCAAAGTCCGGACGCGATGAATCGATAACGTGCCATCGGAAAACAGCTGTTCGTATTCCAAGATCGCCTGTCGGCTCCCTTCTGCGTCTTGGCCTGTTAGTTCTGCGCGTGCCAAATCCGGCACCTTACGCATCCAGTCCGTCCACTCGCCGCTCGCTTTGTCGGGAACTCCGTGGACTGCAGCCAAGTAGCTTTTATCGGTTTTGCGCGAATGAAATTGCTCGCTAAAACAAGCCAACGCGGATTTCGTCTTGGCAACCAGTAAAATTCCAGACGTCCCGCGATCCAAACGATGAGGCAACTCAGCAAATGGTTCACGTTCGGAACCTTCTCGAGCCTTCAACCAAGCCCGAAGTTGAAACAATGCGCTATCGACGCCGTAAGTCGATTGACTCAACAATCCTGTCGGTTTGTTGAGGACGAGAAACGATGCCTCTTCCAATAGTATCGCGGTGTCGTCTATCAAAGTATTCGCAAGCAGTCGAAACCAAGCCCCAACCCCATCGTGCCTCATCGCCATCGTGACACAATAAGTTCACCAATAAAAAAACGAGAAGCCCCAATAAAAAAACGAGAAGCCTCGGCCACAAAAGCAAACTCGCATCATGCTCATTGCTTTCGTTCAAGCTTCTCGTTTGTTCAATTTGTAGCTTTGAAGAGAATTGGGTCAAGAGACATTTGCCAAGATCGAAGATTTTTTTCATCGACCAGTGCGAAGAAGACATGCGAGAACCCGCGAGTTTCAACCGCAGCGAAGCAATCATCGAACTCAAATCGTAACGATGCATGTGCTTACGATTGTGATTATGATGATGAAGAACGAGTAAGATAGATAATTACTCGCTCAACTCGACAGTCGAATTGCCTTGGCCAAGATTTGCGTAAACGAAGACGATGCGTTGAGTCGCATCGTAATGCGAAAGAACAGACTGTCGTAGCTACGTTCGCCAGAACGTGGCTGTAACTCAAAGCGGTTCACCACGTACTGGCGAACGTGGCTACGAGCAATGAATAATCCGGGCTAGCCATTTATGCCAGACCTACCCACTTCGGCGGACGTGCAACGATTGAAACCATCCGCAGAATCGATTCACTTTGTAACGGGCAAGCTAGCTGAACCGGCAGTACGCGAATGCGTTGGCAAGCTCGCACAAGAAATTGGCTTCGATTACACGATCGAGGTTCTGCCGATCACAGTCGCCGCCTTGATAACTCCGAAATGGCTGCTTCGACATGTTCATGTCCCCGCCACAACGACGCGAATGATCGTGCCGGGCTATCTCGACGAAGGGCTCGCCGATATTCAAGCTGCGATTGCATGCCAAGTCGAGTGTGGTCCGAAAGACATCCGTGACTTACCGTTGCACTTTGGAAAGCAACCGGTTCGCGGTGAAGATTACGAGAAATACTCGATCGAGATACTGGCCGAAATTAACTTCGCGCCGCGATTTTCCAACGATTCACTGTTGCAGAATGCGCAAAAATTGGTCGCCGATGGCGCCGATTGCATCGATTTGGGATGCCAGCCTGGGCATCGCTGGTCGGAGGTTGCTGAAGCAGTGCGACAAATACGCGATTCAGGAATCCGATGTTCGATCGATACGTTCGATTCGTGGGAAGCAGCTGAAGCGGTTCGGGCCGGAGCAGAATTGGTACTCTCGGTCAACGCATCCAATCGAAATGCGTCCGTCGACTGGGGAACCGAAGTGGTTGTCGTCCCCGATTCCACCGACGAACTAGCTTACTTACGTTCGCTGGAAGAAACGATCGTGTTTCTCGAAAAGCATCGTGTTCCTTTTCGGGTCGACCCGATCCTGGAACCTATCGGTTGCGGCTTCGCGGCTTCCCTGAATCGATACCAGTCCGTTCGAAAGCATTTTCCGGAGGCTCCCATGATGATGGGGATAGGAAACCTTACGGAATTAACCGATTGCGATTCCGCAGGCATCAATTTCTTACTGCTCGCGATCTGCGAAGAATGGCAAATCCACTCTGTCTTGACAACCCAAGTCATCTCTTGGGCTCAATCTTCGGTTCGCGAATGTGATCTGGCCCGTCGCATGGTCGCTTACGCCGTTCGCCATGGCGTCCCACCGAAGCGTCTCGATCCGCGACTGGTGATGCTTCGGGACCCTAGGGTAAACTATTTTTCCGAATCAACAATTGCCCAGTTGGCGTCGTCGATCAAGGACAATAACTATCGAATCCTGATTGATGGTTCGAAAATCCACCTTATCGCAGCCGGCGTCCACATCCAAGGAACCGATCCATTCCTGATGATGGACGATCTCATGAAACGACCTCAGTCTTCCAATATCGATGCAAGCCATGCGTTCTATCTAGGCTTTGAATTGTCAAAAGCCGCTACGGCTCTTAATCTCGGTAAACAATATGAACAAGACATTGCGTTGCAATGGGGACTGTTGACCCAGCCAGAAAAACACCATCGGCTTGCCCGTAAACATACGAAGTGATTCCGAGCTGTGTCAGTCGAGTCCGCCGGAGGCCTGAAACGTCAGCAAAGCTTGACGCGTTGCTAAAACGTCGTGGATTCGAAGGATTTGGATGCGGTGCAAGGCGAGGGCCAACGAAACTCCGATCGTACCGGCCGTTCGATCCGCCTGTCGATCATCGATCACCTTCGCGATGAAGCCCTTTCGGGAATGGCCCACCAATAGCGGTCGTCCGAGACAGTGAAACGTGGCTATCGAACGCAGTAGCTCTAAGTTGTGATCGTGTGTCTTTCCGAAACCGATGCCAGGGTCGAGACAAATCTTGGCCGGATCGATACCGTTCTCAACAAGCCAATCATCGCGTTGCTTCAGATACGAACAGATGTCATCGACGACGTTGTCATAACGAGGGTCCTCTTGCATCGTTTGTGGGGTGCCTCGCATGTGCATCGCACAGACTCCAACGCCCGTGTTGCGAACAACCTCAATCATCCGTGGATCGAATTCCAGTCCACTAATGTCGTTGACGATCTCCGCTCCGTTTTCGATCGCCGCTTCGGCAACAGATGCTTTGGTTGTATCGATCGAAACCGGAACCTGGAGCCGGCCCATCAATCCTTCGATGACGGGAATTACCCGATCTAATTCGTCGTTTACGCTCACCGGTTCCGAGTAAGGACGCGTGCTCTCACCACCGATATCGATGATGTCTGCGCCTTGGTCTTCTAGCCGGAGCGCCTGATCGATGGCAGTTTGAACAGAGAAGAAAATGCCACCATCCGAAAAGCTATCGGGCGTGACGTTCAGAATACCCATCAATTTGGGAAGATTCCCCAATTCCAATGGTTGGGATCGTAGACTCCAGACGTTGGAAACGCTTCGCCCTGCGTTTGAATCGTGATCCATATCTTGTCAACGCGAACGGATTTTATTCTAGTGCTTCGCCCACATTCGATTTCAGGGTTTCAATTCGTAGCCGATGTCGTAAGACTTCGGACGAATCGAAGTCAACATCGCCTTTCGAGCTTCGTCCGAATTCAGACGAATTCAGACGAATTCGGCTACCTACCCTAAAATCTAATCTGGATGAAGCACTAGTGTGAATCTGCCAAAGTCTGACGACCTTGACTCTGTGTTGAGAACTGAATCATTTCATGAAATGGAATGTTAGGGCAAGCGGCCGCTTGTGATTTGTGGAACATAATCGTGGCTGCGCTTTCGAAGGACTTTCGCCTCCAAGATGACATCTGCCCGTTTCGATTTATCCTTGCGTTCTTCTTCCTTCGAAAGATCTAGACGATTGAGTGCACCGAGGACCGGCAAGCCTTCGATGATCCGCCCGAAGACAGTCATTTGGCCATCGAAGAGCGGTTGAGGAAGCAGGGTGAATAGAAACTGAGAGCTTCCGCTATCTGGGTTAGGTACATTCGAATTTTGGTCGACGCCATTGAGAAGGACCAAGGAGCCACGAAAGATATTGCGATGGTTTGGAGACGCCATCTCGCCAGGAATCGTATACCCTGCATTTCCGGTTCCATCTCCGCGTTCGCAGCCCGTCTGAGCGGCAAAGTGTTCGACGACTCGAAAAAACATTTTTCGATTGTAGAATCCTCGTTCGACCAAGAATATGAAGTTTGCAACGGCTTGAGGGGCTTCTTCTTCAAAAAGCTCGACAACGATTTTGCCTTTATTGGTCAAGATTGCAACGCGAGGGTTGTCGTCACGTTTTTCATCGGCGGCTCTTCGGGAAAATTCTTGTTTCCATTTTTCTCGCTGTTCCGCCATGCTCTCGAGGGCTAATTCAATGCCTTCCTCTACCTTGTCTGTCTGACGCAAACGAGACCATGCTGCTTCTGCCAAGTCGTGGTCGTTGTTCGCGTATCCGATATACCCGATCGATTCAAGCAACGGAGCGGGAATATCCTCTTTTCGAGCTAGAAACACGCTTGCCATCGGCCCCAGCCCTTCATACATGTCGCGAGCCGTGTCGCGTTGGATCATCTCGATAATCATTTCGGTCAGTCGGCTCGCATTCTCCGTGTCCGCGGAATAGACTTCGGCGATCGCTTCTCGCCATGCGCTCAGCCTTGTTTGCGTCTCGTTGAGCTCCCGGCTGTACTGCTCCAAGCGATCACGGTCGCCTTCTGCGGACCATGCGACCTGATGACGAAGATAAGTCAGCTGTAGTTTCGTTAGCGAATCGCGAAAGGCATGAAAGGCGGCATCATATTTCTTTTGCAACGTTTCAGGGATGCTCGCTGGTAAAACGCCAAAGTTCTTTGCTCGGATGTCAAGCATCTGATTGGCAGAGCGTTCACGGCGGATCGCGTCATCAAAATTTTGCTTTAGTTCCTCGGTGTAGGTCCTGGCCGATGCGTCGGGCTTTGGATTTTGGGCCAGCACGCGTCGTGTCGAAATCGAGATTGCAAGCCCCACGTAAACCAAAAGGGCAAATCGATACACTGCCTTTGCCGCGAGCTGAGCAAGATTTTCTCGCGACGAAAGGCGACTGCAAGGTAAACTACGCGGCTTTGGCAGATCGCTAAAACGGAGTTGCATAGGGCGGTGGTTCTCCTCGAAGTTCGGCTAGTGCGTTACCAGCCGCACGTTGCTCTGCATCCTTCTTGTTTCGCCCCCAAGCTGACGTAAAGCGACGGCTACCGATGCTCGCTGCCATCTGGAACGTCTTACTATGATCTGGCCCTTGTTCGGAAATCATGACGTAAACCGGCGCGTTCCCCATCTCACGCTGTACCAGATGCTGCAACATCGATTTGTAATTTCCGCCCGTGAAGCCCTCTACGGCCGATTGGATTTCGCTCGCCATGCATCGATGAATCAATGTTCGTGCCGATTCGATCCCTGAATCCAGGTAGACGGCTGCAATGATCGATTCGAAAACGTCGCTCAATAATGAACGGGGAACCCCCGTGCCCATCAACCCTTTTCCTACAATCAAACAGTCTTCAAGTTCAAGCTGCCGAGCTACTTTAGCGCAGACACGCCGAGAAACAACGATCGATTTGATCTTTGTCAGTTCGCCCTCGAGATAATTGGGGTACTGTCGAAAAAGCAGTTCGCAGACAACGAGCCCCAGTATCGAATCGCCGAGAAACTCCAGCCGTTCGTTCGATTCCACTCGTTTGGACGCCCCGGATGCGTGCGTCAGTGAAGCCCGCAAAAGCTCTTGATCGTTGAAAGTGTATCCGATCCTAGCCTGGCACAGCTCAAACTTTTCTTCGGCGCTTCTAACCTGTTGCGGTTCGGAAAGTTCGTCCGTCATCAGAAAAATCGACAAATGGTACCGGCCTACGAAAGGAATTATCAACGCCAAGCGACTAATGTACCCCAATGAACGGAAATTCGACAGGGGGAAAGCAGCAGGGGCCTATGTCGGGAGGGTATCGGAAAGGGATGGAAATCGGACAGTAAACCTGCTGCCCTCGCCAACATTAGAATGGACCTCGATGGTACCACGATGAATTTCAATGATCCGTTTACAGATCGCAAGTCCAAGGCCGTTTCCGCCCGTATTTCGAGACCGAGCTTGATCGACTCGGTAGAATCGCTCAAACAAATGAGGTATGTCGTTTTCGGGGATCCCGATCCCATCATCTTCGATTACCAACAAGCAAAAATCGTTCTCGGATCGAACATCGACTCGGACCGTGCCTTGGTCTCGGTTGTATTGAATCGCGTTCACCACCAAATTGGTAATGAGTTGATTGAGCAGGTTGTGGTGGCCTGAAACCATGCAGGACTGCAAATTAGACGCGATCTTAACTTTTCGTTCGGTTGCTAAAGGTCCTAGCCATTCCAAGTTCTCTTTCACCAAATCGGCCAAGTTCAACGACTCGGGTGATGCGGAATTCTGCTTGCCGTCTAACCTTGCGAGCATTAACAGCGACTCGACTAGCTGATGCATTCGATTCGCCGATCGCTGGCATGTTTCCAGCTGAAGCTTGTATTCTTCCGAACTGCGTTCTTTGGATAACGCAAGCTCGGCACTCGTCATGATGACGGAAAGCGGAGTACGCAATTCGTGTGAGGCGTCTGCTACGAACCGACGCTGTTGTTGGAACGCATCTTGCAATCGATCAAACATTGAGTTCAAAACGGAGCCCAGCTGCGCAAATTCCGAATCGAATCCTTTGATGTCAACGCGACGCGAAAGCGTGTTCGATTGGATCTCATCAGCGATCTGACTCATTTTCTGTATGGGCATGATCGCGCGGCGACTTAGCCACCAACCGCCGATCATTCCAATTGCCAAAATAGCCACTCCTGTCGAGATCAGGATGAGCGTCAGTTCACGAATACGACTTTGCTCGTCGACAATCGATCGGCCGACGCACACCAGTGTATGATGTGGACCGAGAATGTAGATTTCGTGAAGCAGCCCTCGCATGCTGGACACATATCGATTGCGATGAAACTTCTCTTCAATATTCTCGGGGATCGACGGCCTCGATTCAGGAACAGCGGATTCTCGGAGAACCGAACCGTCCTCACGCCAGATTACAAAGTAAATAGAACCATCGCGTCGCCCCATTTGTTCGGGGAGCGCACGCGGGAGCGATATTCGCGCCTCCCACTCTTCTTGTGTCATCGCTTCGATCAAATTTTCCATCTCGTTGTCCCATGGGATTGGAACGGGCGGACGAAAACGATCGTCACGAGGCGGAAACATGTTTTCGCCTCGAGGCCCTCCGTCACGTGTCGGAGGTTGGCCGCCTTTTTGAAGCGGCGGCCGGCGATCTCGGAGAGGACCTGGGGGGGACTGCCGTGGGCCTTTTCGTTGACCTAAGTCTTGCGCGATACTATCGAGAATCGGACGCGGTACCGATCGAAGCGAGCCCTCGAGTATACGTGCAGCGCCAAGCAATTCATCATCGATTCGATCCATGTGCGATCGAATGATCTCCCATTGGATAACAAGGCCGAACCCGACGATGACCAGCAGGAGAATCAAAGTATGCCAAGCTTGAAGCCGCCAGCGAAGCGAATGCAAGAACCTAAACATTCAAGATATACCCTTGCCCTCGCCGCGTTTCGATGACATCCCTTCCGAGCTTCTTGCGGAGATGAGAAACATGAACATCGACGAGGTTCGAAAGACTATCGTCCTCTTCGTCAAAGAGATGATCGTAAATCATCGTCCGACTTACCAATCGCCCTGAATGTATGGCAAGTAACTCGAGCAATGCGTATTCACGCGCCGTGAGCACGATCGATTCATTCGACATCATGACGGTTTTCGCCTTCAGATCGATCTCTAGCTCGCCGATGACCAGCGTATTCGAAGCCTGGCCGGCAGCGCGACGAATCAAGGCTCGCACGCGGGCTTGGAGTTCGACCAGACTAAATGGCTTGACCAAATAGTCATCTGCGCCAGAGTCGAGCCCGGCGACGCGATCGCGAACAGCGTCGCGGGCCGTCAACAATAAAACAGGCGTCGACTTCGTCAATCGCAACTGCTTGAGCAAGTCCAAACCGTTCAGATGCGGAAGCATCCAGTCCAAGACGATCGCATCATATTCCCATACTTTTGCCTTGTGCAAGCCATCCCGCCCATTGTCCGCCGTGTCAACGGCGTACCCGTCCTCGCGCAGCGATTGCGCAAGCAATTGGAGTAGGTCCGGCTCGTCTTCGACAACTAGTAGGCGCATTCAAATCCCGTCGATCTTCGTTGCATGGCATAGGCTTTACGCATGTAAATCGCGATTTCGCACTACCTTCCGACTCGAAAGCGTTCATCTCCGATCTGGGCGAAAACGAGATCGAAGGCGTTCCCGCTGGCCGATTCGATAGGCGGTACACTCTCTGTTATTGTAATCGACGAAGCGACCGACGTTGATGGTCGAGCCAACGCCAGATCAACGTTTCTTGCGAATTGATCGCCGCGAGTGATGTCAACGCTACGAACGACCGAGCTACTAAGCGGTACTCCGTTTGGATCTTTGGTTATGCGGATCTCGTAGCGGTCCGTTCGCACTCCTGATTGCACGTCGAATCGATAACCGCCCCATCGATTCGTTACTTGTGTTGCAACCACCACGTTCTCAGAAGAAACGAGTTCGACGGTCCAACCAGCTAAACCAGATTCGCGGAAGTCTCGACGACCATTTGCATTCGAATCCGAGAACACAGTGCCCTCGATTCGCGAGTCAAAGAAGAAAACGTTGTCTTGAAGGTTCGTTAACGAAGTGTTACGTTTTAAAACATCGGAAAGCTTGGTCGAGTCCAATTCCCGAAGCAATTGCCCCGAGAACTGATTTTCGTACCAGAAGCGATCACCCGCTCGTAGCCGCGAAAACTGATCGGCAATGATCCACGAGGCGGTCGGGCCGACGCTCGCTCCAGGCACATGGTCTTCCGTCAAAACACCGACCCAAAGATCGATCTTGTCGACGGTACCGTAAAGCTGTTGGAGCTTCGCCTGAGTCTCACGGTTGCGAGTGATGTCGGCAAAGCTTTTCACCCTTGGCATACCGATCGCCGCTCGCACGTCGTTGTAATCCACTAATCCATGTTCACGACCTCGTGTGATATTCAAGCTCGCAAGATCAAAGCCACCTTGTCCCGGCTGGCCAAACAGGAAATTGCGAACACTTCCTACAACCTTGGCATCAAGTTCCGACGCGGGATCACTCGCGAGGTACTTGAAGATCGAATCGATCGATTCGGTCTGAAGGATCGTGGGATTGAAGAAAGCTTCGCTCAACGGAATCTCTTCCGATACGGCTCGACCAATGTTGTCGAGAAACTCAACGTCATCTCCCAATAGACTGTGCCCAAACCGGAAT